>DASQRI010000408.1:0-3987 GCA_035642975.1 Mycobacterium sp. | reverse complement strand
GTCGAGTGGGCTCAGGTCGCGGCCCGCCTCGGTCAGCGCGGCCTGGACGCTCGCCTGGAGTGCGTCGGCGCTGGCAAACATCACCTCTGGCTTGTCGGCGAAGTGGTTGAAGAATGACCGTTTCGTCAGACCGGCGCGTTCAGCGATGTCCGCCACCGTCACATCGTCGTACCCGCGCTCGATGAACAGCGTCATCGCCGCTTCCTGGAGGCGGCCTCGGGCGTCGGGTGGCCATCGGACCATGAGACCCGAGTTTAGTCGAAGTGATTGCATTTGGTGAAATCGCACGGTAGTGTGATTGCACATGGTGCAGTCGCTTGGGATGCCAGCTCTCTGAGCCCTGCCAGCATTCGGTCGAACAAGGAGCAGTCATCATGAGGACAGCACCCACATCCCCCCTTGCCATCGCCGTCATTGGTGCCGGGCGCATTGGCAGCGCCTTCGCCTACCAGCTCGGCCTCGGTGGCCACAAGGTGATCCTGGTCGCCCGGCGCGGTTCCCGGCGCCTATCCCAGCTGCAGCGCGATGGCGGGATCGTGCTGACCACGGGCGAGCGCGCCGATGTCACGGCCGTCGACCACCTCGACGAGCGGGAGCCGTTCGATCTGGTCATTGTCACCGTGCTCGCGCACCAGGTCGGCGCGCTGCTGCCCGCCCTGCAGCGCAGTCGGGCCCGCTGTGTGCACTTCATGTTCGTCACTCCCGAAGCCGAGCGCCTGCGCGCCGCGGTCGGCGCGCACCGCGCCACGTTCGGCATGGCCGCCGTCCTGGCGACGCTCGACCGCGACGGCAGGCTCGGGCTAACGATCCCCAGGACCAAGGCCATGCAGGGCGACCAGCGCTGGGTTGACCTCTTCCAGACCGCTGGCATGCCGTCGGTTCTGCAGCAGGACATGGGACGCTGGCTGCGCTCTCAGACGCCCCTGACGATAGCCATGGAGGGCGTCGCGGTCGCCGGGATGCGGCACAAGCGCGGGGCCACCCTGGCAGAGGCGAAAACCGGAGCCCGAGCACTGCGCGGCGGGTATGCGATCCTGCGCGGGCTGGGAGAGACCCCCTATCCGGGCTCGAAAAACCAGATCAGCCGCGCACCACTGTTCCTGCTGACGCGCATCTTGCGGGCCGCATCCCGCAGCAAATACCGCGAGACACTGGGGAATTCCGCCGAGGAGTGCCGCGGGCTCATCGACCTGTTAACCGCCGAAGGCAGGCACGAGCCGGCGCTGCGCGACGCGGTCGACGCCATGGTGGCTGTCCTGCCCAGTGAGGTCGGCGACCGCCGGACCGCGCCCAGCCCGCGCGCCTGAGGACACGCGACCACCAGAAGAAGACCCTGATGAACTTCGGACCATACGGACCCACCTATCCCGACACCACCTACGTTGCGCATGCCTACCCCGAGTCGTTGTTCGACACCGGCGAGGTAGCGCTGAACTACGCTGTCGCCGGTCCCACCGCCGGGCCGGCTCTGCTGCTCGTGCCGCCGCAGGCGAGTTCGTGGTGGAGCTACGAGCGGGCCATGGGATTGCTGGCGGACGACTTCGAGGTCTTCGCCGTGGACCTGCGCGGCCAGGGTCGGTCCACGCGGACCCCGGGGCGCTACACCCTGGACAATATGGGCAACGACGTGGTCCGGTTCATCGCCGGACGGATCGGGCGCCCGGTGATCGTGGCCGGCAATTCCTCTGGCGGCCTCATCGCGGCATGGCTGTCCGCCTATGCACCGCCCACCATGATCCGCGCGGCCTACTACGAAGACCCGCCGCTATTCTCCGCCGAGATCCGGCCTCCCTGCGGCCAGGGCATGAGCCAGACCCACGGCCCGATGTTCAAGCTCATCAGCACCTACCTGGGCGACCAGTGGCGGGTCGGGGACTGGCGCGGATTGCAGGCCGCCCTTACCCGCGACCTGACCCCCGCGCTGCTGCAGGGCCTGGCGACAATGGCGGCGGGCAAACAGGGCCGCGGGAACCAGTCCTACGTCAGCGGAGACGAGCCGTCGCAAACCTTCAAGGAATACGATCCGGAATGGGCCCGCGCCTTCTGGACAGGCTCGGCCACCGCCTCGTGTGATCACGCCCAGATGCTCGCCGCGGTGAAGGTCCCGGTCCTGTTCACCCATCACTTCCGGCACATCGACGAGACGACCGGCCGGCTACAGGGCGCCATCTCCGACCTTCAGGCACGGTATGTCCGCGAGATCATCGCGTCGGCCGGGCAGCGAGTCGACTACAAATCACTGCCCGACGCCGGCCACAACTTGCACCAGGTCGACCCGCAGACATACGCCCGGATCCTGCGCGACTGGGCCTGCGCACTCGACGACTGACCCGGCCTCGTGGAGCTGCGCTGTTTGCGGCGGCGGTATCGCTAGGAGACGAGCGCTGGCCTCTGCAGATGTTCGCGCACAGCGGCATTGAAGAAGTCTTGGCGCTCGAACTGCATCCAGTGCCCACAAAACGGGATCACCCGTAGCTCGGCGTTGGGGATGGACCGTAGCGCGTTGAGCGCCCATTCCAGCGGGGATGAAGTTGTCCTCTCTGCCCCACAGCAGCAGAGTCGGTGCGGTGATCTTGGGCACACCCCGAAAATTCACCTATCGTGCCTGTTCACGGTTCCTGCCTGCTCCTGGCAGTGTGGGGTCTAATGAAGCCCGACGTCCAGAATCGCCTGGCTGCTGAGCGGCCAGCATGCCGGCGCAATTGGGAACAGATTTGGGAACAAAACGCGGTGAAACGACCCAGACAGAAGGGCCAGTTCGCACTTGTCTCAAAAGATGACTCAAAGCGCAAGGACTGGCGCTCGTCGGTGCCAGTCATCCGCGGGTAACGGATTTGTCGCGGCTCAGCCACGTGCGGGCGCTAGGTTGCGTGAATGGCGAAGCACTACGCGACCACCGAAATCCGCGTCGACGAGGTGGAGATCGGTTTTGAGCTGCTCTTGCCCTCCGGCATGGATGGCGTACCGCCGGCGAACATCATCGTCGATGGGGTCAAGCTGATCCACAATCAGGGCGCTGGAGAACCGCCGAGGATCAGGCTGACGTCTGATCTTCCTGAAGGGCCATACACCGTCGACTTTCCGCGCGACGCGATCGTCACCATCATCCTCGAACCTAGGGACGTCGACTGATAGGGCGGCGGCCGGTGCCCGCATGGGCCATGAACCAGCAAACCATTAGATAAAGCTACGACCCGCAGTTGCGTCACCCGACTTGTCACGACGTTGTCACAGCTAGGTGCGAACCAGGGGAGCCGACGGGGGACGCGAAGATACGGTTTGTGCTGGTCACACTGCATCCAGAGTTATTGCGAGACAACGAAATTCAGCCCATGTCCGACTGGGGGTCAAGTGGTCGCAGGTTCAAATCCTGTCAGCCCGACCACAGGAAAACAGGCTTTGACGTGCGGCGACGCGATAGTTGCTTCTACTAATTGACTCGCAGCGGGGGGTCGTCGCGGTGATCGACGATTGCGCGCGCAACGCCGTCGGTTTCGGCTGTGTTCAGCGTGGTCGATGTGAGCGCAGCGACACCGACCGACAACGCGTCGCTGTCGTCGTTCTTTTGGCCGTGACCGGTTGAAAGCACCCGCACCCGGGTGGCCAGCTTCGCGGGCACGTCGATGACTTGAATGCCGTCGGCGCGCAGCCGCCTGGTCAGCGGTACCCCAACACCGCCGGCCCCTTCGATCACCCAGTCGGCAATGGGCCATTGGTGGGCGAAACGGCCGCGATCTTGAAGATGGCGGTGGAGATGGACCCGAAGGCGTCGTGGCTGCCGATGAAGAGTCGCTTGGTGTCGTAGCCGGCGACGTCTTTCATGTTCTCGCCACCGAAGCGGGCCGGGGCGTGGCCGTCGGGTAGGACGACGTCCAGGCCAAGCAGGCTATGGCGCACGCCGTCGCGTTCGGCGCCGGACGCGGTGGCGATGAGCTCGCCGACGGTGCGCTCGGTTGCCTCGGCGGGCACGGCCGCGCAGGTCACGCC
>DASQRI010000407.1:0-13905 GCA_035642975.1 Mycobacterium sp. | reverse complement strand
ACGAGCTGATCGGACACGTCGATGACGACGACATCGTCGGCAAGTTTCGACGCGGCCGCGCGCGCGGCGACGGTGGCCATCTCGATCGCCTCGGGGGTGGCCGTCATGTCTCGGTCCGAGGTTTGCGGTAAAGCTCGCGTTTGGAGACGTACTGCACGACGCCATCCGGCACCAAGTACCACAATGGGCGGCTTTCTTCGGCGCGCCGCCGGCAGTCGGTCGACGAAATAGCCAGTGCCGGGATTTCGACCAGCGTCAACGCGTCGTCGGGCAGCCCGTCGAGAACGTCGGCGAGATGTTCGCGGGCCAGCTCATACCCGGGCCGACTCACCCCGACGAACCGCGCCATCGCGAACAGCTCCTCGAGGTCCTGCCAGGACAGGATCGAAGCCAGCGCATCGGCCCCGGTGATGAAGTACAGCTCGGAGTCGGGGTTGACCGCCTGCAGATCCCGCAAGGTGTCCTTGGTGTAGGTGAGCCCGGCGCGATCGATATCGACCCGACTTACCGAAAACCGCGGGTTCGCCGCAGTGGCGATCACCGTCATCAGATACCGGTCCTCACCAGCGCTGACCTGGCGTTTCTTCTGCCAGGGCTGCCCGCTCGGCACGAATATCACTTCGTCGAGATCGAACAGGGAGGCTACTTCGCTCGCGGCGACCAAGTGACCGTTGTGGATGGGGTCGAATGTCCCGCCCATCACCCCCAGCCGCCGCTTTCGCATGGTTTGCCAGCTTACTGGAGCGGCCCCGCCCAGCTCAGGAGACGCCGGTAGGCGGCCGCCCGTCGGTCCTGGGAAAGCTAGACCGGCAGCAGCTGGTCGATCACGGCCGCCAGCTGCTTGGCCGACCGGCATTCATGCATGGTGATGACCTCTTGGTAACGGGGTACCGCCGAGTCGCCACTGCCCCACAAGTGTTTGGGCTCGGGGTTGAGCCAGTGCGCGTGCCGGCTTGCGGTCACCAGGTGGGCCAGCACGTCGGTGGCCGGGTCGCGGTAGTTGGTGCGCCCGTCGCCGAGCACCAGCAACGAGCTGCGCGGCGACAGCACGTTCGGATGCGCCTGAATGAACGAGACGAACGCGTTGCCGTAATCACTGTGGCCGTCGCGGGTGTAGACACCGGCTTCCCGGGTGATCCGCTGGATCGCCACGGCCAAATCGGCGTCCGGACCGAACATGTGGGTCACCTCGTCGGCGGTGTCGATGAACGCGAACACCCGAACGCGGGAAAACTGTTGCCGCAGTGCGTGCACCAACAACAGGGTGAAGTGGCTGAACCCGGCGACCGACCCGGACACGTCGCACAACACCACCAGTTCGGGACGCGCAGGACGCGGTTTGCGGAGCACCAGGTCGATCGGCACACCGCCGGTCGACATCGACTTGCGCAGCGTTTTGCGCAGGTCGATCGCCCCGGCACGGGCACGGCGCCTGCGCGCCGCCAGCCGGGTGGCCAGGGTGCGGGCCAGGGGCTGCACCACCCTGCGCATCGCGCGCAGCTGCTCACCGGAGGCCCTCAGGAACTCCACGTTCTCGGATAGTTGTGGGATTCCGTACATCTGGACGTGGTCGCGTCCGAGTTGCTCGGCAGTGCGTCGCTTGGTCTCGGCGTCGACCATCTTCCGCAGCTGTGTGATCCGCTGCGCGGCAAGAGCTTTAGCGATCTGCTCCTGCGTCGGGGTGGGCTCGTCGCCGTAGGGAGCGAGCAGGCCGGCCAGCAGCTTACCCTCGAGCTCGTCCAGCGCCATCGCCTTGAGCGCCTGATAGGAGGAGTACGACGGGCCGCGGCTGGAGTTGTATTTCCCGTAGGCGTCCACGATTTGCGCGATCATCGCGACCAACCGCTCGTCCATGTCGGCGAGGTCAGCGTTGGCGGTGAGCAGGTCGACCAGCATCTGGCGCATCGCCTCGACGTCGTCGGGCGGCAACTGGATTTCTGGGTCGGCGTCGGCCTCTTCAGTGACGACTGCCCGCGCACCCAGCGCGGCGGGCCACCACAGGTCGAACATCGCGTCGTAGGTCTCGCGGTGCTCGGGTCGGCGCAACACGGCACACGCCAGACCTTCGCGCAGCACCTCGCGGTCACTGAGGCCGAGAACCGCCATTACCCTGCCGGCGTCCACCGTCTCCGAAGGCCCTACTGAAATACCTTGTCCGCGAAGGGCTTCCACAAAGCCCACCAGGTGTCCCGGCAGGCCATGCGGAGCCAGCGGCTGGCTGGGGCGAACGCGGCGGACGGCCATCAGTTGAACCCTAGTTCAGCCGGAGTTCGCCGATAGCGCGTTGCTGATCGGATTGGTGCTTGAGCACCACGCCCAGCGTGGCGGCAATGGTCGCGTCGTCGATGGTGTCCATGCCGAGCGCCAGCACCGTGCGTCCCCAGTCGATGGTTTCGGCGACCGACGGCAGCTTCTTGAGCTGCATCCCGCGTAGCACGCCGATGATGCGCACCAGCTCTTCGGCGATGTGTCCGGGCAGTTCGGGGACGCGGGACAACAGAATCCGGCGCTCCAGCTCGGGGCTGGGGAAGTCGATGTGCAGGAACAGACAACGGCGCTTGAGCGCCTCGGACAGCTCGCGGGTGGCGTTGGAGGTCAGCAGCACGAACGGCGCGCGCTCGGCGGTGATGGTGCCCAATTCGGGGACGGTCACCGCGAAATCGGACAGCACTTCCAGCAGCAGACCCTCGATTTCGATGTCGGCCTTGTCGGTTTCGTCGACCAGCAGCACGGTGGGTTCGGTGCGCCGGATCGCGGTCAGCAGCGGACGGGAGAGCAGAAACTCCTCGGTGAACACATCGGTCTTGGTTTGATCCCAGTCATCGGAGCCGGACTGGATCCGCAGTATCTGCTTGGCGTGGTTCCACTCGTAGAGCGCGCGAGCCTCGTCGACACCCTCGTAACACTGCAGGCGGACCAGACCGGATCCGGTGGCCTGCGCCACGGCGCGGGCAAGTTCAGTCTTACCGACGCCGGCCGGGCCCTCCACCAGCAGCGGCTTGCCGAGCCGGTCGGCGAGGAAAACCGCGGTCGCGGTGGCGGTGTCGGGCAGGTAGCCGGTTTCAGCCAGCCGACGGCCGACGTCCTCGATATCGGCGAAGAGCGGGGCGGGCCGCGCGGGCACACTCACTTTGTGTTCTCCTCAGTACGTCAGGCCGGACGAGTCTGACCGTCTCCCCAGACGATCCATTTGGTCGAGGTCAATTCGGGCAGCCCCATCGGGCCGCGGGCATGCAACTTCTGGGTGGAGATGCCGATCTCGGCGCCGAAGCCGAACTGCTCACCGTCGGTGAACGAGGTCGACGCGTTGACCATCACCGCCGCCGCATCGACTGCTTCGGTAAACCGTTGGGCAGCAGCCATATTCGTGGTGACGATGGCCTCGGTGTGCCCGGTTCCGTATTCGTTGATGTGGTCGATCGCCGCGTCGACACCGTCGACTACCGCGACCGCGATCTCCATCGCCAAGTATTCGCGGCGCAGGTGTTGCTCGTCGGGCTCGAGATGCACGGTCACGCCGGCGTCCTGTAGCGCATTGAGCAGCCGCGGCATCGCCTGCTCGGCGATTGCGGTGTCGATCAGCAGCGTCTCCGCGGCGTTGCACACGCTCGGCCGACGCGTCTTGGAGTTCAACAGGATCCGCTCAGCCACCTCGAGGTCGGCGGCATCGTGCACGTAGACGTGGCAGTTGCCGACGCCCGTCTCGATCGTGGGCACCTGCGAATCGCGGACCACCGCGTCGATCAGGCCGGCTCCCCCGCGCGGGATCACCACGTCGACCAGACCGCGGGCCTGGATCAGATGCGTGACGCTGGAGCGGTCGGCGGCCGACAGCAGTTGCACGGCGTCGGCGGGGAGATCCTCGCTGACCAGCGCCGCGCGTAACGCCGAGACCAGCGCTTCGTTGGAGTTCGCCGCCGACGCGCTACCCCGCAGCAGGGCGGCATTGCCGGACTTGAGCGCCAAACCGAATGCGTCGACGGTGACATTGGGGCGACCCTCGTAGACGATCCCGACCACGCCGAGCGGAACCCGCTGCTGGCGCAGCGCCAGCCCGTTGGGCAGGGTGTAACCGCGCAGCACCTCTCCCACCGGGTCGGGCAACCCGGCGACCTGGCGCAGGCCTGCGGCGATCCCCTCGATGCGCTTCGGGTCCAGCGCCAGCCGATCGATCATGGCGGTCGGTGTGTTGGCGGCCCGCGCCACCTGCAGGTCTTCGGTGTTGGCCGCCAGGATCCGGTCGGTGTTGGCCACGATCGCCCCCGCGGCGACACGAAGCGCCTGGTCCTTGGCGACCGTCGGTAACGAGGCCAGCACGTGGGCGGCGACCCGGGCCCGGCGCGCCGCGTCGTGCACCTGTTGGCGCACGTCGGGAGCCGAGAAGGCATGCACACTCATTAACCAAGGGTAGCGACTTTGCAACCGTCAGGTTGAGACGGCCCCGGTCGGCGTTCGGGCGCGGGCGCACCGAGGCCGAGGGCTGAGTTTCGACGCGCGACAGCACCTCTCAGCCGAAGTATGAAACCATCTTGGGCACAACGATGTTCGGGTCGGCACTACGGCGCTGGGCTGGCGAGACGCTCACGGCGTCCGGCGCGGGATGTTTCCTTTCGCCGGTCTTCGATGATGCGGCCTAACTCCTGAAGCAGTCGCGGTGTGCGCAGCACGAGATCTTCAATGTGCTCGCGACCGATCTCCAGCGCCGTCACCTCTTCCAGCGCGTACGCCCCGGACAGGCTTGGTTGGCGGGTGAGCGTGGTCAACCCGAGGAATGAGCCTTCTTCCAGCAGGCTGACTGGGATGACCGAACCGTCTTCGGTGGTCGTCGTCAGGCGGATGCTGCCCTTGATCAAAAACGTCATCGCTGTGGGCACTTCACCGGCGTACTGCACGACCTCGTCGGCGCCGTAACGAACCATTTTCGCGTGCGGTATCAGTGACTGTTGATCGGTGAGGCTCAACCGCAGTGCCGGCGCCACCACCGTTCGCATCGCCATCTGCACCCGCGCCGGCGTGGAAAAGTCGTCCTCGGCGCCGTCGAGGTGGAGTCCGTCTCGCCGCGCCGCGTACCAGATCCACCGCACGAAGGTCGCCCGCGCTGCGGCGTCATCGGCGGGCGATTTCACTGCGATGCTGACGTGATACTCACCGCTACCGGCGGCCGCCGTGGTGGGCGCGACATCGGTTTTGCGTTGCGGCAGTGCGCCGGCGACCCGTAGCAGCAGACGGCGCACCCGGTCCGGTGGATCGGCCACCGAGAAGGTGGTTGCGATCAACAACCGGTGCGCACCGGGCGGACGGCTGAGATTGGTGAACGAGGTCGCGGCCAGCACCGAGTTCGGTGTGATCTGCAATCCGTGGTCGGTTTGGATATGGACCGCACGCCAGTTCGCTTCCACAACGCGTCCGCGCGCAGCCGGGGTTTCCAGCCAGTCACCGATCCGGAATGGCTGCTCGAACAACATGAACAGCCCCGACACGATCTGACCGACGGAATTCTGCAACATCAGGCCGATGACCACCGACGTCACGCCGAGCGCGGTGAACAAGCCGCCGACTCGCACCCCCCAGACGTAGGAGAGGATGAGCGCAAGACCGACCGCAATCAGCAAAAGCCTTGTCACATCACGAAATATCGCCGGCACCCGCTGGCGCCAGGAACCCTGGGGCGCCCCCTCGAACAGCGTGGCGTTGAGCCCCGACAACACCAGCAGCAGCACCACGAAGCCGACGACCGTCGCAAGCACCTCCACTGAGGTGACCCGGGCCGACACCCGCGCCACCTTGACCAGCAGCAGCAGCAGCGCCGCCAGCGGCACCAGATAGTTGCGCAGCAGGCTAACCGGCCTGGCCAAAGCGCTTTGTCTGCGGTCGAGCAGCTGGTGCCATTCGGTGAGAACGATCAGCGTGACGGGCAGTCCGACCGCCAGCCCGACAGCCCAGTACAACCACCAGCGGTCAATGTCGTTCATTTACGCTCCGACAATCGCCAGATCTGCTGCTCTGCGCCGTCGACGGTGATGCTGCCCGCGGCAGTGAACTGCCGGATGTCGCGCATCACCTCGTACACCTCGGAGGTGACGTAGATTCCGGACTCCGTTGTCCCGCTGCGCATCTGATGGGCCAGGTTGACGGCGGCACCCCACATGTCATAGATGACACTGGTTTTGCCGACCAGTCCACTGATCACGTTGCCGGTGTTGACTCCGGCCCGAATGCTGAGGTGGTGGCCCGAACCGCTGTTGAATCGCTCGATGATGCGCTGCATCTCCACTGCGAAGTCGATGGTTCGGGGCACGCTGTCCAGCCGCGGGACATTCAATCCGCAACTGGCGAGGTAGCCGTTGTGCAAGGTGCGAATCGGCTCGACACCAAGGGTTTCCGCCGCCGAATCGAGCTCCCGAACCAGCTCGTCGATGATGCCCACCAATTCTTCGCCGGAGAGTCCGCTCGAGATTTCGTCGAGACCGATGATGTCGGCGAAGATGACCGTAACGTCCTGGTGCTCTTGAGAGATGGTCTGCTCACCTTCGCGGTAACGCTGCACGACCGACTCGGGCATCAACGACAGCAGCAGCCGGTCGTTTTCCTTGCGCTGTTCGGTAAGCAGACCTTCTTTGATCTCCAGATTCCGGCTCATCTCGTTGAAAGCCGCAGTGAGATCACCGACCTCATCGCGGGACGTGACCGGTATCGCGACGTCGTAGTTCCCGGCGCTGATCTCCTCCGCGCCGGCTTGCAGTCGCCGGATGGGCCGCACGAATACCTGGGCGATCAGCATCGCCAGAACGCAAATCGCGAGAACCATCGCGGCCGCCGTCACGATCAGCGTCCGGGTGAATGACTCGATCCGGGCGAAAGCTTCGGCGCTGTCCCTGGTCGCCAGGATCGACCAGCGCAGGTCCGAATTCGGCACCGATAGCGGCGTGTAGGCCGCGAGTTCACGGTCTCCCAAGTAGCCGGTGTCGACGACCGTTCCGGTCTGCCCGCGTTGGGCGGCGTGAAAGGCGACGGTGTCGACGGGTTGAACCAGGGTCGTGCCGTGCCACCGGATCGCCTTGTCGACGATGTCGGGTGGGGTGCCTGCCGCTACCGCGTCGTGTTTGTATTTCTCGGGGTCTTGCAGGAACAACCGCGAATCAGAACGCATCAGGCCGTCCGGACCCGCCAAATACGTCTCCGCGGTCGCACCCATACCGGCGGCTTTCCAGTGCTGGTCGGCGGTCATAATGCGGTTGACTTTCGAAATGGGTAGCGGGAGCGCCAATACCCCGACCGCCTTGCCCGCCGAATTGATCGGCGACACCAGCCACGCGATCGGTATTCCGCCGGCAGCCTGAAACGGCTCGAAATCGGTGATCCATACGAAATCGACCGTGTCGGCGGCCATCGCCTTTTCGTAGGCGCCGCGCAGGTTGGATTCGCGGTAGGGGCCGTTAAGGATGTTGGTGCCCAGCGCGGGGCCCTTGTTCACGGTGTAGACCACGTTGCCGCGGGTGTCCAGCAGCATGGCATCCCGATATTCGAAGCGGGTCGCGATCTCGCGAAAGAAGCTGTTGAAACGGGCATTCGCGGCCGACCACGCGCTCCCGTCGCCCGCGTCGTCGGGCGCGGTCGAGGTGCCGGAGGACCGCAGCGTGTAGTGGACTTGCAGATACTTCTGCGCGTTGTCGCCGGGTAGCAGCGCAGCGATATTCAACTTCTGGCCGGTTTCCTGCTGGATCGGTCTGATCAGCTTGTTGTTGTAGTAGTTCTCCAGCGCCTGTTGTTGGCCGGGATCGGTGGGCGCATCGGCCAGTTGGTCGAAGCCTGCGGTAAAGGCCAGCACCGCTTCCTCGGGGGTCGATCCGCGACTGTAAACGACCAACGAGTTCGTCAGGTCGGCGAACAACATGTCAATTGCCCGCTTCTGCGCCTCACGCAGCTGGGTCATGCGTTCGGCGGCCACGGGCAGCAGTGTGTTACGGCCAGACACGTATTCGACTACGCCGATGACCGCCAACGACGCGAGGCTGCATACCAACAGCATCAGCATGATTTTGGACTGGATGCTCAATCGGGACAGCTGCCGCGGATGACGACGCCTGCCCTTTTCGGCCGGAACCGCCGAGTCTTGCGGCACCGGATCAATTGCGCCTCGCGACGTCAATCGGCTTCCTCTCGCTGCCTGATGGCCCTACTCCTCACCGGGCCGTACCGGCCCGCATCGTCGCGGGGCGGCGACGGGCCGGAAAAGCCCAGATCAGGCAGCAGCGTAACGCGAACGGTGTAGTGAAATCGGATTTGCCGAAAACCGTTATCAACACGCCATTTGTGAAACCCGGCGCGACTCCATACCGTCGGCGGAATGACGCGGGTATGCGTGGTCGGCAGCGTGAATATGGACATCGGATTCGATGTCGACACATTGCCTCGCCCCGGGGAAACGGCGTTGGCGACATCGGTCCGGTCGACGCCCGGGGGGAAAGGCGCCAATCAGGCGGTGGCCGCGGCGCGCGCTGGGGCACAGGTGCAATTCGTCGGCGCTGTGGGCGACGACGCGGCGTCAGCACAACTGCGCGAGCACCTGAACACCAACGGCGTGGGCACCGACGGGCTTGTCACGCTGCCCGGGCCAAGCGGCAACGCCATCGTCGTCGTCGACTCCGCTGGTGAGAACATCATCGTCGTCGCGCCGGGCGCCAACGGCCGGCTGGCACTGGAATCTGCCTCACTACGCAGACTCGTCGCGGACTGCGATGTGCTCTTGTTGCAGTTGGAGATTCCCTCCGCCACCGCGACGGCCGCTGCTCGCGAAGCCCGTTCGGCCGGAGCGATAGTCATGCTCAATGCCTCCCCCTCGGGCGGGGACGAGACCGAGCTGGCCCGGCTGGCCGAGCTGACAGACGTCTTGGTCGTCAACGAAACCGAAGCCGCTCAATGGGTTTGGCCCGTACCGCATCGGGTGATTACCCGCGGAGCCCGCGGCGCCAGCTACACCGGCGACGGTGCCGAGCTCACCGTAGCCGCGCCGGCTGTGGACGCGATCGACACGTCGGGTGCCGGCGACGTGTTCGCCGGCGTGCTGGCGGCGGGCTGGGCTAGCGACGGCGGCCAAGCATTGCGTCGGGCCTGCGCGGCCGGCGCGCTGGCGACACTGATCCCCGGCGCCGGGAACTGCGCGCCGTACGCCGAGGCGATCGACGAAGCGATACTTCATCCTGAGCTGCGCATCGACGGGCGACGGTAATGATGTCGACCGCGGGTGCGGCCGCGATCGCGTTGGCGTTGCTCGCGGTGTTCGGACTGCTCGGATTCGCCTGGCGCGCCTGGCTGCAACGTCGGCGTACCGGATCGACCGGCGTTCGCGGCATGAACGGCAGGATCGGCTCGGCGGAATGGGTTGCCGGCCTGGGCTTCGTCATCGCTTTGGTGGTCACAGTGGTCGGCCCGGCGCTTCAGCTGTCCAAGGTCATCACGCCGCTGAGCGTCCTGCACGCCCAGTGGATTCAGCTCATCGGAATCGCGTTGGCGGGGATCGGGATTGCGTTCACGGTCTGGGCGCAGTTGGACATGGGCGACTCCTGGCGCGTCGGTGTGGACGCAAGCGAAACGACCGCATTGGTGCAAACCCGGGTATTCGGGTGGGTGCGCAACCCCATCTACACCGCGATGCTGGTCTTCGACTTCGGGATCGCGCTGCTGACACCGAATTTCGTGACAATCACCGGGCTGGTCGTCGCGATCGCGGCGCTCGAACTGCAGGTACGCCGCGTCGAGGAACCGTACCTGCTCGCCAAACACGGCGCGGCCTACCGTAGCTACACCGCGAGTGTCGGTCGGTTCATCCCGGGCGTGGGGCTGATCCGTTAGCCCGTCAGGACAGCGCTGCGACGAGGTGGGCGAGCAGCTCCTCATAGTCGTCGTTGGTCGGTGCCGCGGCCGCGGCATCGGTCACCACGGTCACCACGGTGTCGATAGCGGGGAGCACGGTCAGAAAATTTCCCCCGAAGCCGACCGCGGAATACACGCTGTCGGCGATTCCGATGTGGCTCAGCTCCTCAGACGGCCCGGCTATCCACCAGCAATAGCCGTACATGCCAAGCAATCCGGCTGGATGGTTGGTGCGCGAAAGCGGCCCAGTGCTGCGCGCGATCCACTCGGCTGACAGCAGGTGGCGGCCGTTCCAGACACCATTGTTGAGATAAAGCTCGCCAAGCCTGGAGATGTCCCGAGCGGACAGATGAAACGTGTAGTTCGGGTACCGCGTTGTGGCACCGAGAATATCGGCGCGGTAACGGTATGAGCCGTGTTGGTAGGCGTTCCAATCGATCATGCCCAGCGGCCGGGCCAAATCCTGTTCGAACGCAACGAATACACTGCGGCCGGTGATGCGTTCGTAAATGTTGCCCAGAACGTTGAAATCCCAGTTGTTGTAGCACCAGAACGTACCGGGCGGGTGCGATCCACGGGGCGGTCGCAGCGCGCCACCGTCGTCAGTGGGCAAGTAGACGCCGGAACGTGCGGCGAGGAGATCCTCGATCCTGGCCGACTTCTCCTCAGCGGTCAGCGCAGGCGTGTCATCGATTCCCAGATCCTCTAGCGTCGCATCGAGATCGATGTGACCGCGGTCGTGGGCCAGGCCGAAAAGCGCACTCAGGATCGACTTCCGGATGGAATGGACGTGGACCGGACGGGACACATCACCGGCCTCGATGATGGTCCGCCCGGCATGGCGTATCTGCGCGGCAGTCACCTGCAGCCGCCGCAGTTGTTGTTCGATACCAGGCGCCTGAGTCACCGCAAACCACGGTTTGTGGTCTCGCGCCGCACGTCGTGGGTTATCGCAAGACCGTCACTCGTCTGGAGTTCGGCGGCGGTCTGGCTCATCACCACGCGACTGCGGCTGGGCGAGAGCAGGATCGACAGGTGGTGATGCGGTGAACCCGCCACGAACGCGAGACGGTTGACCCGAACCAATGCCGAACCGATCGCGGTGTTGATCAGACTCGCGTTGCGCGGACCCGCGATCTCCGCGGTGATCTCATGCTGCATCCGGTCGACGACGACGTCGGCTGCGGCGAGCAACTCGTAGAGCGGTTTACGCCGCAACGCGGAGGTGGTCAGCGTGTCGGCGAGATCGGCCGGCAGCCAGGCTTCGGTGATCATCAACGGCTCGTGGGTTCTGCGCTCTTTTCGCACCCGCAGAATGTGCAGCATCTCGGCGGTCACCCCGAGTGCGTCACCGATCGAGGACGGCGGATTCCGGATGTCATGCTCCACCACATCGATGGACGTCTGGAACTGCGCCTGCCGAAGATTGTCCATGTAGGAGCCGACCGGGGGCGCCTCGTCGGGTCGGCCGCGCTGCCGGACGAAAGATCCGACGCCTTGCCGACGTTCGATGTAACCCTGTTCGGCGAGGTCGGCCAGCGCCCGGCGCACCGTAATGCGCGACACCCCGAACTGATCGCAGAGGGCCTGCTCGGTGGGCAACGCAGCGCCGGGAGCGATAGCGCCGCGGGCGATCTCGTCGTGCAGCACCAAGAAAAGCTGACGATGCAGCGGCACCCCGGCATCCGTGTTCACCGGTCTCATCGCGCCGCCGGTCTCTCGCATGAGGACCAATAATCCACACCCCTCTTGCCGAACAAGCCGATATTTGTTATGAGTATATAACAACAACACAACACCGCAAGATCTTCTGACGGAGGACTAACCGATGACCGTGACCCCGGTGCATCAAAACGCCGCCACCGATCCGGACGGCCCGACCGGGCGGCTGGCCTCCTGGGTTGCCGGGCTCAGCCTCGGTGACATCCCGGAAACCGTGGTCGAGCGCGCCAAACATCTGCTGCTCGACGGCCTGGGCTGCGGCCTGATCGGTGCGCAGCTGCCCTGGTCGCGGGTCGCCACCGATGCCGTCCTCGACTTGGAGAACCGCGGTGACGCCGTAGTCATCGGCACCGGGAAGTCCACCAGCGGGCCCGCGGCCGCCGTCTTGAACGGCACCTTCATTCAGGGCTTCGAGCTCGACGACTTTCACCCGATCGCACCCGTGCACAGCTGTTCGCTGGTCATTCCCGCGCTGCTGTCCACGGTGACCGCGCTGCCGCAACCCACCACCGGCGCCGACTTCCTGCTCGCGGCGATCGCCGGTTTCGAAGTCGGCCCGCGGGTCGGCTACACGCTGCACGGCGCCCAGATGCTCGACCGCGGCTGGCACTCGGGCCCGGTCTTCGGCACGCACTCCGCGGCAATGTCATCCGGCAAACTGCGCGCACTGTCGCCGGCACAGTTGGAGGACGCGCTGGGCCTGGCCGGCACCCAGTCGGCCGGCTTGATGGCCGCGCAGTACGAGGCGATGAGCAAACGCATGCACCACGGTTTCGCCGCGCGCAACGGCTTTTACGCAGCCGGGCTGGCGGCCGCGAACTACACCGGCATCAAACGGGTATTCGAGCGTGAATACGGTGGATTCCTTAGCGTTTTCGGTGAGGGGCACGATCCAGACGCATCGCTGCTGACCGAGCAATTGGGTGAGCGGTGGGAAACCAGCATCATCATGGTCAAGTCCTACGCCGTCATGGGTGGTCTGCACGGAGCCGTCGACGCGGCCCGGCAACTGCGGGAATCCTTTGCGCCCGCAGATATCTCCAAGATCGACATCACCGTCGGCGAAACCGTGTACAAGCACGGCTGGTGGGAGCCCGAGCGGCCGCTGACCGCGATCGGCGCCCAGATGAACATCGGCTATGCGACGGTCGCCGCCCTGCTGGACGGTAACGCTCTGCCCGAGCAATTCACGCCTGCGCGCCTTGAAGCCGACGACATCTGGTCGTTAATCGACGTCACAGACGTGCACCTCGACGAGTCGCTGGCCGACGCTGACATCACCGAACGGTTCCGCACTGACGTCGCGGTGACCACCCGCGACGGCGCGGTGCACCAGACCCGCGTCGTCGCGCCGCATGGTGCGCCGTGGGATCCGGTGACCAACGACGAGCTCATCACCAAGTTCCACGCCCTGGCCGACCGCGTCACCAACCGCGACCGCGCCACGGCCATCGAGCGGGCGGTGGTCGGTCTCGAAGACCTCGACGACGTCAACGAACTGATCGATCTGCTGGCACCGCCGGTCGCCGGCGCACTGGACTGAAAAGGACCACGCATGGCCACCACAACGGCCCGACAAAAACTTCGCGCCCTGCTCGACGACGGCGAACTCGTCATCGCACCAGGTGTTTTCGACGGGATAACCGCGCATCTGGCGCGACGCACCGGTCAGGCGGCCGCATACATGACCGGCGCAGGCGTGGCGGCTTCCGGCTTCGGCCTGCCGGATATCGGGCTGGTAACCGGCACCGAGATGGCCGAACGTGCCCGAATGCTCGTCGGTGTGCTCGGTGACGTTCCACTGATCGCCGACGCTGACACCGGCTACGGCGCAGCGATGAACGTCGTGCGCACCGTCCGCCTCTACGAGCAGGCCGGTGTCGCGGCAATCCAATTGGAGGATCAGGTATTCCCGAAACGCTGCGGGCATCTGACCGACAAGCACGTCGTCGACGCCGCAGAGTTTGAGCAGACGCTGGCCGCCGCGCTCGACGCTCGCGTCGACGAGAACCTGCTCGTCGTCGCCCGGACCGACGCGCGGGCCCCCCTCGGACTGGACGCCGCGATTGAGCGGGCCAATCGCTACGCGCAGGCGGGTGCGGACGTCATCTTCGTCGAGGCCCCACAGTCCATCGAGGAGATCGAACGCATCGCCCGCGACGTGGCCGCGCCGCTGCTGATCAATCTGGTGCTCGGCGGCATGACTCCGCTGGAGTCGGCGACGCGACTGCAGGAGTTGGGCTACGCCATCGCCATTCATCCCAGCAACCCGTTGGCCCGCGCCGTTCTCGGCATGCTGGAGGGCCTCTG
>DASQRI010000406.1:0-5249 GCA_035642975.1 Mycobacterium sp. | reverse complement strand
TTTCCCGGGTGGTCTGTACCGGTTTGCGAAATCGGACCCCGTGCCAGCCCTCCATGACCCGTGGCCCCGAGGTGCCGATACCCAAAATGAAGCGGCCTCCGGACAGCTCTTCCAGGCTCAGGGCCGACGTGGCCAGCAGCGCCGGGCTGCGCGAACCCAATTGCACGACAAAGGTTCCGAGGTCGATCGACGACGTCTTGGCGGCCAGGTAAGCCAGTCCGGTGAGCGCGTCGTAGCCCCAGACCTCGGGGATCCACAGCGACGAGACGCCGATCCGCTCGGCGGCCACCGCGAACTCGACGGCGCCGGGCAGGCGGGGTTCGATCATGGCGCCGATCTTCATGGCTGGCATGCTAGCCACTATTGCAAAAGCGCCGGCACCCGCACCGGCGAGCACCGAGAAGGGCGAACCATGCGTTACCGCGACCAACCCACAATCGAAGTGACTCAGCGTGTTCGATGTGACGTCCCCACCGCGTGGGGCCTGGTGACCGACATCGGCCTGCCCGCGCACTGTTCGTCGGAGCTGCAGGCCGTCGAGTGGATCGACGATGCCGGCGCCGTCGCGGTCGGGGCGCGTTTCCGCGGTCGCAACAAGCATGAGGCGTTCGGGGATTGGGCGACGGTGTGTGAGGTCGTCGAAGTCGAGGATGAGCGCCGCTGGGTGTACAACGTGATCGGGCCCGACGGGATCAGCGCGACGTGGGCGTTCGAGGTCGAACCCGCCAGCGACGGTGTGCTGATCCGCCAGTGGGGCCGGATGGGGCCGGGACCGTCGGGCCTGACCCCGGCCATCGTCGCGCAACCGGAGAAAGAAGCCAGGATCGTGTCCCGGCGGCTGGCCGAATGGCAGCAGAACATGGCGGCCAACCTGGAGTGGGTGCGGTCGCAGGCCGAAAGCTGAGCCTCAGCCCTCCCGCAGCGCGGTCAGTAGCCGGCGCGCGGCGGCGACGCGACGGACGGCCGGCCCGGTCAGGGTGTCCAGCGCGCATTCGGGATCGGCCGGCGGGCCCAGGTGCCCGCAGCCGCGTGGGCAGTCTTCGATCGCTTCGGCCAGGTCGGAGAACGCCAACACCACGTCGTCGGCCCCGATGTGGGCCAGCCCGAACGAGCGGATGCCGGGAGTGTCGATCACCCATCCGCCGTGATTGAGCGGCAGCGCCACCGATTGCGTCGAGGTGTGCCGGCCCCTGCCGATGTCGGTCACCTCGCCGACCGCCCGATGCGCTTCCGGCACAAGCCGATTCACCAACGTCGACTTGCCCACCCCGGAATGACCAAGTAACACTGTGATTTTCCCGACCAGTAGGTGCGCTACAGCCTCCAACGGGTCGTCACGACCCGCGGTGACCACGGTGAGATCGAGGTCGGCGAACTGCTCGGCGAACGGCCCGGCGGGCGCGAGATCGGTCTTGGTCAGGCACAGGATCGGGGTGAGCCCACCGGCATAGGCCGCGATCAGCGTCCGATCGACCAGCCCGGTGCGCGGCGGCGGGTCGGCCAGCGCCACCACGATCAGCAGCTGATCGGCGTTGGCGACGACCACCCGCTCGGTGGGATCGGTGTCATCGGCGGTGCGCCGCAACACTGTTCGCCGTGGACCGCGGCGAACGATGCGAGCCAACGTATCCGGCCCGCCGGAAAGATCGCCAACCACGTCGACCTCGTCGCCGACGACAATCGGGGTGCGGCCCAGTTCCCGGGCCCGCATCGCGGTGACCCGACGACCGGGGTCACCGTCCAGCACGCATCCCCAGCGGCCGCGGTCCACGCTGACCACCATCGCGGGCTTGGCGTCGGCGTGGTCGGGGCGAGTCTTGGTCCGCGGTCGCGAACCGCGTCCAGAACGAATCTTGACGTCGGATTCGTCGTAGTCGCCCGGCCTCAACCGCCAGACCCTTGGTCGGTTGCCCGCCTCCTCGGCGGGCCGCCGCAGCGGCCCACATCGTCGGCAGGCGGATCGAGCATGTCCGCCCACAGCCGCGGAAATTGCGGCAGCGTCTTGGCGGTGGTCTCGATGTCGTCGACCTGGACACCGGGAACTCGCAGGCCGACGATCGCGCCGGCCGTCGCCATCCGGTGGTCGGCGTACGAGCGCCAGGTCCCCGGCCGCAGCGGTGTCGCCGTAATCTCCAGACCGTCAGCGGTTTCCCGGCAATCGCCGCCCAGCCGGTTGATCTCGGTGCGCAGCGCGGCCAGGCGATCGGTCTCATGGCCGCGCAGGTGCGCGACGCCGCTCAGCCGTGACACCGAGCCGGATTTGGCCAACGCCGCGAGCACCGCCACCGCCGGGGTCAGCTCTCCGACGTCGCGAAGATTCACATCGAACCCACCGTAAGACCGCGGCCCCTTCGCCTCGAGATACGAATCAGACTGTTTGACAACCGAATTCAGCTGCCTCAGGATGCTCAGAATCGCGTCGGCGGGCTGGATGCTAGCCGCCGGCCACCCGGTGATGCGCACCGTGCCCGCACTGACCACAGCCGCCGCGATGAACGGGACGGCGTTCGACAGGTCCGGCTCGATCTGCCAGTGCCGGGCCGCCACCGTGCCGGGCGCCACCTGCCAGCGGTCGGGTGTGGCGTCGTGGACATCCACGCCGGCCTGGCGCAGCATCGCCACCGTCATCGCGATGTGGGGCGCCGACGGCAGCGCCGCCCCGGAGTGCTGCACGATCAGGCCATCGGTGAACGACGCACCGGCGAGCAGCAGGCCGGAGACGAACTGCGACGACGCCGACGCGTCGATGACCACGGCGCCGCCGGCGACCGATCCGACACCGTGCACGAGGAACGGCAAGCCGTCGCCGTCGATGTCGACGCCCAGGCCGCGCAGCCCGTCCAGCAGTGGCGCGATTGGCCGCACCCGGGCCTGCTCATCACCGTCGAAGGTCACCGCCGCGACGCCCAGCGCCGCCAGCGGGGGGACGAAACGCAGCACCGTGCCGGCCAAGCCGCAATCTATCCGGGCATCGGCCGCCGGGGAGATGCTCCCGCTGACCTTCAGTTCGTCCGCCGAACCCTCGATCTGCAAGCCCAACGTTTCCAGTGCGCCGATCATCAGATCGGTGTCGCGGCTGCGCAGCGCACCGCTGATCGTCGAGACGCCGCCGTCGGCGGCGGCCAGCGCCGCGAGCACCAGTGCCCGGTTGGTTTGGGATTTCGAGCCCGGCACCGTCACCGTGGCGGACACCGGCCGCGACGTGTGCGGTGCGGCCCAGGTGTTCACGTGCTCCATCATCTCCTACCGGGCACCATGGACATATGTGCGGACGATTCGCGGTGACGACAGACCCGGCGGTGCTGGCCGAGAAGATCCAGGCGATCGATGAGAGCCGGGCGGCCCGGGCCGAATCCGCGGGCCCGAACTACAACGTCGCGCCGACCACGACCATCACCACGGTGGTTCGTCGTCATGACGAACCCGACGACGAACCCACCCGGCGGGTGCGGCTGATGCGCTGGGGGTTGGTGCCGCCGTGGGTCAAGGCGGACTCCGAAGGAGTGCCGGAGTCCAAGGGCCCGCAATTGATCAACGCCCGCGCCGAGAAGGTCACCACGTCGCCGGCGTTTCGCGCCAGCGCCAAATCCAAACGCTGCCTGGTGCCGATGGACGGCTACTACGAGTGGCGCGCCAATCCCGATACCGAAGCCGGCAAGAAGGCCCGCAAGACGCCGTTTTTTCTGCACCGCGCCGACGGCGAGATGCTATTCATGGCGGGCCTCTGGTCGGCGTGGAAGCCGGCCAAGGATGCCACCCCGCTGCTGAGCTGCACGATCATCACCACCGATGCGGTCGGCGAACTCGCGCAGATCCACGACCGGATGCCGCTGATCGTGCCCGAACGTGAGTGGGATCGCTGGCTGGACCCTGACGCGCCGGCCGACCTCGAACTACTGGCCAGGCCGCCGGATGTGCGCGGCATCGAGATGCGCGAGATCTCGACGTTGGTCAACAGCGTGCGCAACAACGGGCCAGAGCTACTCGAGCCGGCGGAGCCGCAACCCGAACAGGCCAGGCTGCTCTAGTTGTGCGCCGCGGACAACAGTCTGGATAACTTTGTCCGTCGGCGATGGGTCCGGGCGCGAGGCAGGGACTTAGGCTGCGTGTGTGAGTGGCTCCTATACCTACACATTCGATGACATTCGGCATCGGCCGGTCGCGGTGATCGGGGCGGGCACGTTAGGGCGGCGCATCGCGCTGATGTTGGCCAGCCGTGGCGGACCTGTGCGACTCTATGCACGCCGCGCCGAGCAGCGCGACGCCGCGACCCAATATGTCACCGAGAACCTGCCGAAGCTGGTCACTGACCGAGGCTTCGGCGAAGTGGGCGTCGCGGTGAGCACCGCGACGCTCGACGAGGCGTTGGACGACGCCTGGCTTGTTGTTGAGTCGGTTCCGGAGAAATTGGAGATCAAGATTCCGCTGTGGGGTGAGATCGACCAGGCGGCGCCGGCGGACACCATCTTCGCGACCAACTCGTCGTCGTATCCGTCGCGGCTGATGGCCGAAAACGTGCGGGACAAAACGCGTTTGTGCAACACCCACTTCTATATGCCGCCGCTGGTCAATGCGCTCGACCTGATGTCCGACGGGCAGACGGACCGCGGTTTGCTCGACACCCTGCTGACCGTCCTGCCCGAGTTCGGCGTCTATCCATTCGAAGCGCGCAAGGAGTGCACCGGCTTCATCTTCAATCGGGTGTGGGCAGCGATCAAACGTGAAGCGCTGGGCGTGGTCGCCGAGGGGGTGGCCCGGCCTGAAGACGTCGACGGGATGTACAAGCTCAACTTGGGCTCGCCGGCCGGGCCGTTCCAGTTGATGGACTTGGTCGGGCTGGACGTTGCTCTCGACATCGAGAACCACTACGTCGAAGAGTTTCCGCACCTGCCGACGCACGCACGGGACTTGCTGCAGGCCTACGTCGATGCGGGCAAGCTCGGCATCAAGACCGGCGAAGGCTTCTACGAATACTGAAACACCTTGCCTCAGCAAACCGGCAGGATGCGCGAAGGGCGTTGCCCTCATGTCAGAATCATTTCAATGGTGATTGAGGCTCAGGAGCAGGTGGACGGCGCGCGACCGTCCGTGTGGGCACCGCTGCGCAATCGTGTGTACCGCAACTTGTTTATCGCCTCGTTCGCCTCCAACATCGGGACGTTCATGCAGGGCGTCGCGGCCCAATGGTTTTTGGTGGAGAGGCACAGCAGCGACGTCATCGTCGCACTGGTCCAGACGGCGAGTCTTGG
>DASQRI010000405.1:0-4581 GCA_035642975.1 Mycobacterium sp. | reverse complement strand
TGTAGATCCGGCCGGAATTGATCTCCGGCGGCAGCGCTCCGAAATCCAACACCATCGGCTTTCCTTCGCTCCTTCACCGATACCAGTGAGCTTCAACGAGATTGGGCAGCATTCATCAGCTGCTGGCAATTGGGTGCGCGTTGCCTGGCAGCTTTCTGAATCCGTTTGTGGTTTAGGAGATTAGCCAGGTCTGCGGCGACAGTCGCCAGTCCATGTCGTCCGGTGCGGCGCCGTCGTCGCGGCGCGCGGGCAAGCGGCGGCTGTTTGCCAGCTCGGCAAGCACGGCACGAATCGGCCCACTACCTGGCGAAACCCTCGGCTTGGAAACGACCGAGAGACCCGACGCGGGTGGTGAACAACCGGTGTCTGCGAATAAAAATCTGGGCATCCAAAATTCCGGACCCTGGCATGCGCCGGGGAAGCCGCAGGAAGTCGCAGGCACCACGCTTCGGTGGACGGGCTACCGCGGTTATTCGCGACGAGATTCTTAGTCGCGGTCGAGCTGTCGTGGTTACCGCGCCCAGGTGCGTTTAGGCAAGCCGCAGCGGGTTTTGCCAGAGTTGCCGAGCCACGAGCGGCACGCTCGCTCGGGCGAATGGCCGGACCTGATGCTCGTGTCGGGGGACCGTGGCCCGGGACGGCTGGTTAGAGTTTCTTCCACAGCAACGTCAGTCAACCCACACGCCGTATTCGCGTCTGGTGTCGAGACACCACTACTCAAGGAGACAGTCACCATGTCATTCGTCACCACGCAGCCCGAAGCACTGAGTTCGGCCGCAACGACTCTGGGCGGTATCGGTTCTTCGTTCAGCGCTCAAAACGCCGCTGCGGCATCCCCGACAACTGGTGTGGTTCCCGCCGCAGCCGACGAGGTGTCGGCGCTGACCGCCGCGCAATTCGCCGCGCACGCGCAGCTGTACCAGGCGGTCGCCGCACAGGCCGCAGCGATTCACGAGCAGTTCGTGAACACGCTGGCGACCAGCTCCGGGTCGTACGCGGCCACCGAAGCCGCCAACGCCGCCGCCGCCGGCTAACAACTGACGACACCGCATATCGGCCGGGCACCGTGACGGTGTCCGGCCGATAGCTATCTGTCGGACACCGGTGAGTGGGGATGTGGTGCACTGGAAAGAACAGATAGGAAGACGAGTGTCGCAACCTGTATCGCATGAAACGGCCGCCCTCTACGAAGCCGAACGTTTGATGCATGGTGGAGATTTTGAGTCAGCAGTGAAGATCCTCCAGGACGTCGTCGACTGGGGCGCCACTCTTGAAGCAGTAGGCCTGCTCGCTACGTCGTATCTGGAACTCGGAGAATACGACGATGCACTTCGTTACGCCTCGCTCGCGGTAAATACGGAACCCTTCTCTATACCGGCCAGGGATTTACTTGCGAGGGTGAATTTGGTGTTGGGGCGCTACGCTTCCGCCTTGTCAGACTACGTCGCTGTTGCGGCCCTTTCTAACGAACAGCGTCCGGTACCTCCTGATAAGTATTCGATTCCGGCGCACTTCGCTTTGCGCACTGTTGAACAACTTGACCACATTCTGACCACCGGCGATTACGACGCGAAGGCGTTCGCCGGCGTTTTCGCCGAAGAGCTTGATGGGCTACGCCGCCAGCTCACAAATATGATCGACGGGGCAAACGGCCAAGCACCGTCGGTGTCCGTGCAGGGCAGAAACAGTCGGATCCTCGCCGACCCGCCGTACGTGAGGGCTCCCGAGGAAAAGCTGCCAAGATACCTGAACGCGAGCGTCGATTACCGACCAATACAAGAAGGCGTCTCGACCGGTCGGGAAAAGGTGCAGGTAATAGACGACTTTCTAACCCCGGGCGCTCTGGAGCAAGTGCAAAAATTCTGCCTGGAGTCTACAGTCTGGCGTCACCCCTATAGGTTTGGCTATGTAGGCGCATTTCCGCACGATGGATTCGCCAGCACCTCGCTGTTCGCGATAGCAGAAGAGTTTCAGACAGCACTCGGTGAAGCATTTGATGGCTATTATTTGGCGCAATGGTGGGGGTTCGAGTACGACGCCAAGCTGCCAGGGACCGATATTCACGGTGATGATGCCGATTTCAGTTTGAACTTCTGGATCACCCCCGATGCTGCGAATCTCGACCCGAATACGGGCGGCCTGGTCATTTGGGACAAGAAGGCGCCGAGCAACTGGAGCTTCAACGACTACAACTCCGGCGGAGATCGCGTGAGGCAGTTCCTCCGGGATCAGGGCGCTGAATCGATGACCATTCCCTATCGCGAGAACCGCGCAGTCCTATTCGAGGGACACCTCTTTCATCGAACTGACGACTTCTCGTTCGCACCCGGATTCGCTAATCGGCGACGCAGTCTTACCTTCTTGTTTCGACGCGGCAAGCGGTAATTCGTAGTCACGCGTCAGACGTGGGTGGTCTCCCCGAGACGGTCGTATGCGTGCCACCAAATGGCTTCGTGCCCGGCCGGTGAGATTGCGCCGGCCTTCAACATGTCATCGGCGCGGATCAGCATGCGGGCCAAAGCTTTCCACTCGGTGTACCCGCTTGGCTCATTGGCGTCGGTGGCGCCAGGCATGACGATGCATGACATAGACCTGACGTGCACGCGATCGGGGCCGGCCAGCAGGAAGAGCAGTACACGGATGCAGAGGTAGGCTGCCGCGGCGACCGCCGGCACGAAGTAGGGCGAGGACATCGCGTCGCCGATCATCATTGCCAGTAGGACCAGCGCGGCGCCACCCAACGGCCATCCTCGCTGCAGTCGCGCCAACCGCCGATCGGCGGTGGTGGTGCCGGGCGGGTAGATGACCAACCGATACCGCCGAATGCCGTAGTGGCCGATCTTGGTGTCGGGCGATCCCCACAGGTGGTCGCCGTCTAGCAGGCGCGCAAGCCAGCCCGCGTCCGGTTCGACGATTTCATGGTGGGTGTTAGCCATCAGTTAGGCGTACGCGGTACTTGAGCCGCCGACTCGCGCCCCAAACAGCATCCATACGCTTAACGGGCCGCCCTTTACGAATCCTTAGCGCACACGTCACGGCGCGGATCCGCTCCGTGCGTTAAGCCTCCGTCAGCCCGCATCGTGTAACCCGAGCTGCTATACACCGATGGACGCGGCACAATTCTTGGTGCAGCCACGCTTCTCGACAGGCAGGCGATATGTGACGGCACACGACGACCGCTTCGACCCGCGACCTTTGCGCGTGGTGCCGGACGGCGGCTACCCAGATTGGAAGGCGGTGTATCGGGACAACGCCACCTGGGTTTATCGCACGATCTATGCGAGGGTCGGCAACCGGGCTGACGCCGAGGACCTCACCGCCGAGGTCTTCCTGGCGGCGTTGCGTCCTTTGCGTTTGACGGCTAGCGCGGGTGAGGTCCGCGGCTACCTGCGGGCCACCGCACGAACCGTCCTTGCCGCGCACTGGCGCGAGACGCTGGGGCGCGAGATCACCTCGATCGACGATATCGAGCAACCGCCCGAGAGTGAGGAGGCGATCAGCACCGCCCCACAGCGAGTGGCCGACGTTCTCGAGCACTTGCCAGACAATTATCGGCGGGTCTTGGAACTGCGTTTCCTGCAAGGCCGTTCGATCAAAGAGTCAGCAGCCGAACTCGGGGTCAGCGTCGCCAACGCTAAGGTGCTTCAGCATCGAGCGTTACGGCTGGCCGCACAGGTCAACGAGAAGAGCGGATCATGAACGCGCGTGGGTTGCGCAGGTACATCGACGACCTGCTGCGGGGTCGCCGCCCAAAGCCGTTCCGGCCCGACGACTTCGAGGCCGCGCAAATCCGGACGGCCATCGATCTGCAGGCGGCGCGGCTGGGCGGTGATGCTCCGCGAGAGGAATTCCTCACCGATCTGCGCCGTCGGCTCGCGGCGCAACAGGACGGCATTGCGCAACCAGCGCCGAAGTCGGGTGCGACCCGTAGGTACGTCATTGTCGGCACATCGGCCGCCGCGGCGGCCGCGGTAGCGGCGGTATCAATCGATCGAGCGTTGATCGACAGTGGGCAGGTCGCCGACACGGGCAACAACAGCGGGTCCGAGAAGCTCACTCCCAATACCGGCCGCTGGATGCGGGTCGCGGCCAGCGCGGAGGTGCCCGACGGGGTCATGCGGCCCTTCGACCTCGGCACGGTCATCGGGTTCGTTCGCCGCGTCGACGGCAAGCCCGAGGCCCTTTCGGGAGTGTGCACCCACCAGGGCTGCCGGTTGTGGTTCGACGCGCCCGACGACCGATTGCGTTGCCCCTGCCATTCGACGTCGTTTTCGCCGGCCGGCCAGGTGCTGACCCATCAGCTACCGATAGCTCCAAAACCATTGCCCACCTTAATAGTCCGCGAGCAAAACGGCATTATCGAGGTGTTCGTGCCGCCGCGGCCGAATGAACCGGCTTGATGGCGTGTAACCCGCTCTCCTATCTATTGGCGGCAGGTATTTTTCCGCCGAGGATGGAGGTAAATCCTTATGCTCGAACGACATCAGGGCGCGCGTGTGGTGCTGCTGGCAGCAATGCTGCTGTCCGGATGTTCGTCACCGCCGTCGGCGACTTCGCCGTCGGTGACCTTCGGGTCGGGCG
>DASQRI010000404.1:0-6144 GCA_035642975.1 Mycobacterium sp. | reverse complement strand
GCGTTGCGGCAAGCCGGATTCCGCCCGCAGGACGCGGTATACCTGCCCACCGATCATCGCGGCGCCGACGAGATGATCCGGTCGGCCGATCTGGCCATGGTCTACGGGGGTCAGGCCGTCGTCGACAAGTACGCCAATGACCCGACGGTGTTCGTCAACGGACCGGGCCGAGCGAAGGTCCTGATCACTGCCGACCACGAGTGGCGTGACTACCTCGACGTCATCACCGACTCGATCGCCAACCTGGGTGGCGTGGCATGCGTCAACGCCACCGCCGTGCTGTACGAGGGTGACCCGGCCCCACTGGCCGCCGCGATCGCCGAACGACTCTCGACAATCGCGGTGCTGCCGACTGAGGACGAGCGGGCAGTTCTGCCCACCCAAAACATCGAGAACGCAACGGCTTTGGCCAGCCATCTGGCGGTAGTGGCCGCAGGGACCACCGCGGTCCTCGGCGCCGACCAGGTGGTCGCCCCGCTGAGTGACGGCTACGCCGCGTTGCGCCCGGCGGTGCACCTGCTGACCACGCCCGACGTCGCCAAGCTCAACGTCGAGCTGCCGTTCCCGTGCGTGTGGGTCGCGCCATGGTCGCGCGCCGACGGGCTGGAGCCGCTGCGGCATTCGCTGGTGATCAGCGCGATCACCAAAGACGAAGACCTGGTCGACGATCTGCTCGCCGAGCCGACCATCGCCAACGTGTACTGCGGCCGTCACCCGACCCACTACACGGCACCGGAAATCCCGCACGACGGGTTCCTGGCGGACTTCCTGATGCGCAACAAAGGCGTCATCCGCGACTGATGTTGCGGGCCTTGAGCTTCCGGAGCTATGTCGGGCGCTGCCCGTACCGCCGGTAGAACTTTTCCACCCGGCCGGCGGTATCGAGTGTGCGCCGTGTGCCGGTCCAGAACGGGTGTGAGTCGCTGGACACTTCGACCACCACCAACGGGTAACTCTGCACGCCGGTCGGGGTCTCCCAGTCGATCGTCCGTGCGCTGGTGATCGTTGAGCGGGTGAGGAACAGCGCGCCGGTGGTGGCGTCTTGGAACACCACCGGGTGGTAGTCGGGATGGATGTCCGGTTTCATCGACCTTCTCCGTCGCCCTGGCGGTGCGCTGAGAATTCGCCTGCCATGTCGGGTGTTTCGTAGCACGGGTCTTCATGCCAGTCGCCGAACGGGTCGGCGTAGCGCTGCCAGCTGTGTGGTCGGGCCATCTCGTCGTCGGTGAGCAGCGCGCCGTTGAGCGCATCGGTGAGCTCGGCCGGGTCGGCACCGCAGACCAGAACCGTCATCGAGGTGTGCCGATCGCCGTACCGGTGCTCCCACATCAGGTCGGCGAATGCACGGCGCTCCGGATCGACGTAGGCCACCTCGGATGCGGTCATGGCCGCCAACCACTTTCCGGCCGAGGCGACCCGCAGTCCGCCGCCGGCTGATTCCAGCCACATGACCTGGTCGTCGCGGTTGGCCAGCCAGAGCCGACCGCGGGTGCGAATCACCCCGTCGAGCAGTAAATCGACCGCGGCGTGCAAACGTTCGGGGTGAAACGGGCGCCGGGCGCTGAACTCGAGAATCCCGATCGCGCCGTCGGCTGCCAGCGGAGGCAGGCCGGCCAGCAGTGGAGCGTGCGGATGATCGCTGCTGCCGCGACGAGAACCGTCGTCAAGGTGGGCCAGCGCCATCTCGACGCGGTCGACGCCGACGGTGATCCGCGCGCGTGGGGCCAGGCGGCGCAGCACGGCCACCGTCGCCGGGTCAGAGTGGTTGAGCACCAGAAGGTCGGCGAACTCGGCCTGACCGACCACGACTTGAGCGACCGTGCGTCCGTCGGGCAGTTCGTCAGCACCCAATGCGTGCGCCAGCCAGTCGAAGGTCTCCACGCAGGTCACCACCGCGGCAATCACCACATCGCGCGCGGCCGGGCCATCGGGGTAACCGGGGCCGACGCGAACTCGGGTGTAGTTGATCGCCCAGCAGATGGGCTCGGGTTCCAGCCACTGCTCCAGGTGCACGACGATCCGGTTGACATTCTCGCGGCGGTGCAGTTTGCGCAGCAGCACCAGCAGGTCGTTGCGGATCGTGCACGCCACACAGCCGTGTGCCAGCTCTAGGGCTTCCTCGGTGGTGATCAGTTCACCGTCTCGCAGCATCACCGTCGTCCGGCGCACCACGTGGCCGTCGAATCGGTGCTCCACCACGACTGTTCCCGGCCGGCGCAACAGGGTGCCGGCCACCGCGTCGGTGTCGCCCTGGCCTGCAACGAGAACGACGGGTGTCCGCATCACCGCTCCTTGTTGAAAACGATTTCCAATAAGCCCCGACTCAGGCTACAGTGCCACGCGAGGCTTGTCGAAAACGATTTTCATTATCCTCAGCAGCCGGAAAGGAGAGCCGTGTCCGCACGCTGCCAAGTCACCGGCCGCACCCCGGGTTTTGGGAACGCGGTGTCGCACTCACACCGACGCACGAAGCGGCGTTGGTCACCGAACATCCAGGTCAAGACCTATTACCTTCCGTCGGAGCACCGTCGCATCAAGTTGCGGGTCAGCGCCAAGGGGATCAAGGTCATCGACCGCGACGGAATCGAGGCCGTCGTCGCACGGCTGCGCCAAGCGGGCGAGCGGATCTGATGGCGCGCAACGAGATTCGTCCCATCGTGAAGCTGCGGTCCACCGCGGGTACCGGCTACACGTACGTCACGCGCAAGAACCGGCGCAACGACCCCGACCGGCTCATGCTGAAAAAATATGACCCGGTGATCCGCCGGCACGTCGAATTCCGGGAAGAGCGCTGAATGGCCAAGAAATCCAAGATCGTCAAGAACGACCAGCGGCGCGCCGTCGTCGCCCGCTACGCGGAACGGCGGGCCGAACTCAAACGGATTATTCGCTCACCGGGTAGCACCTTCGAGCAACGTCTGGCCGCGCAAAGCGAGCTGAATCGTCAACCTCGGGACGCCAGCCCGGTACGACTGCGAAACCGCGATGCCGTCGATGGGCGTCCTCGCGGGCACCTGCGCAAGTTCGGGTTGTCCCGGGTTCGAATGCGCGAAATGGCCCATGAGGGCCAGCTTCCCGGCATCCGGAAAGCGAGTTGGTGATGGCCGGCAAGTCGAAACGCGCCCGGCGCCTCGCCCCACCCGAGTCGAAACCCAAGAAGAACTTGCTGAAGACGCTTGGCGTGACCGCGATCGATTACAAGGACACCGCCCGGTTGCGGATTTTCATTTCCGAGCGCGGCAAAATCCGATCCCGCCGGGTCACCGGGCTGACCGTTCAACAGCAGCGCCAGGTTGCCACGGCGATCAAGAACGCTCGGGAGATGGCGCTACTGCCCTAGGGTGCCGGGTCGGTCACGACAACCGACAGCACGCGGACCGTCCCGCTGGTGCGGTTGTAGTAGTGATGCGGGGTCGCGGGGTCGAAAGCCAGGGAGTCCCCCGGCAGCAGCCGCAACGTCTCGAATCCGACCACAGCCTCCAGCTCGCCCTCCAGGACGTACAGGTATTCGCGGCCGTCGTGGCGCAGAGCCCGCCCGCTCTCGGTGGACTGCCCGCCGGGTTCGTACACCACCTCGATGAAGTCGACTCTGCTGTCGTGCACCGGGGTCAGGCGCTCCCAACGCACACCGGTGGACAGCTCGATGGTGTTACGCTCCGCCGCCCGCTGCACGATGCCAGCTCCGTCGGCGCCCGTGGCGCGACCCCACGGCTTGTTGATCGTCGGCTGATGCAGCAGCTCTGCCGGGTCGACGTCAGCTTCGCCGAACAAGAAATCGAGGGAGATGCCAAGTACATTGGCCAGCGAGTACACCACGCCGGCAGAGGGCGTAGTCACCCCGCGTTCCACCTGGGAGACCAGGCTTGCCGAGCAACCCGCCCGGCGCGCGAGTTCTCGAACCGACATGCCGCGCTCGGCGCGTACCTGCCTGAGCCGAACCCCGAGCTGACCGGGCACGCCGTTCGTGCGAGACCCCGAAACATCCGTCAAGAGCGCTCCCGTGTGCAGTAAAACATACATGTGCAATTGCCGACTGTACAGCCTTGCGTGGATCTCCAACGGCAGCTTTCGCCTGATTTCCAGCGGCGATGGTGTGACGTCACCCACTTCTCTTGACAGCTGGGCTGCACAGGATGTGCACTATATTGCACAGGCATGAAAGGAATCCGCTATGACCGCCAACGGAACAACAGCAACAACCAGCCGTCGCACCATCGACGAAGTACACGTGTTTCACGCACCCGAGACCTTGGTGCACAACCTGCAGAAGGTGCTCGTTGACCTGATCGAGCTCCATCTGCAAGGCAAGCAAGCGCATTGGAACCTCGTCGGTACAAATTTCCGGGATCTGCACCTGCAGCTCGACGACATCGTCGACATCGCGCGCGAAGCCGCTGACACGATCGCCGAGCGGATGCGCGCCCTGGACGCCGTTCCCGACGGACGTACCGACACCGTCGCGGCGACAACGTCCGTCCCGGCCGCGCCGGCCGGCCTGGTGGGAACCACAGACATCGTGGACATCATCACCGACCGGATCTACGCGACCATGGACACGGTGCGCACCGTCCACGACGAGGTCGACGCTGCCGATCCGTCGACCGCCGATCTGCTGCACAGCATTATCACTGACCTGGAGAAGCAGGCGTGGATACTCACGTCGGAGAACGGCAAAGCCTGAGGTTCGGAGAACTGGAGGTAATGATGGCCGACGTTCAATTGCTGAGGTTCGACGACGTTCCCGAAGAGGTCTTCACCCGGTGGGACATCACCGAACACCAGGTGAACCAGCACCTGCTCAATGAATCATTGACCGGGACACCGCAAATCGTGGCGGACGTATTGACCTTCCCGCCCGGATTCATCCACCACATGCACCGGCATCCGTACGCCGACATGATCGTGGTCCCGCTCACCGGGAACCTGCGTTTTCTCGGCGATATGGACCGCACGGACGAGTTGGAGCCTGGCCAGTTGCTCGTCATCCCGCGCGACAACTGGCACGAGTTCCGCAATGTCAGCGGCGCACCCGGCACGGTGCTGCACATCTTCAGCGGTGTGGGCGCGGTCGACGACGTCGGTTACGAGCCCCACCCGAACCAGTTCTCGATCACAGCATGACAATCCCTGCTAGCGAAAGAGGAACCATGCAAGCGAACCATCACATCGGCTGGCTGGGAACGGGCCGGATGGGTGCGGCGATGGCTGCACGTCTGATCTCCGACGGCGCCGCCGTGACGGTCTGGAACCGCACCGCATCCAAGGCCATGCCGTTGATCGACATGGGAGCCACCCAAGCCGAAAAGATCAGCGATCTCGGGCATTGCGACATCGTGTTCACCTCCGTCACCTCCTCGTCCGACCTGCTCGCCGTGACGCTGGGCCCTGACGGTCTGTTCAACGCGAAGCCGGCGCCGGGCATCGTGGTGGACACCTCAACGGTCTCCGCCGAGGCCGCCGCCGAAGTCCGGGTAGCGGCCGGCAGCCGCGGCATCGGCTTCCTATCCGCACCGATCAGCGGCAACGCCACCGTGGTCGGCGAGGGGCACGCGTCGATCATCGCCTCGGGCCCCGCCTCGGTCTTCGATACCGTCCTGCCGTATCTGCAGGCGATCGCGCCAAACGTGACCTATGCCGGCGAGCACGAAGAGGCGCGGCTGGTCAAGTTGGCCCACAACCTCATGGTCGGCATGATCACCGAGGCGCTAGTCGAAGCAACCGCACTCGTCGAAAAGGGCGGCGTGGCCCCGTCGGCTTTCCTGGATTTCATCGACGGCTCGGTGCTGGGTTCGGTGTTTATCGGTTATAAGGGCCAAGCGATCCGCGACCGCGACTACGAGCCCACCTTCACCACCGAACTCCTGCGCAAGGATTTCGATCTGGGGCTCGGCGCCGCGCGGGCGCTCGAGGTTCCGATGCCGGTGGCGGCGGTCACCTACCAACTCATCCAGACCGCCATCGGCCACGGTTACGGCAAGTCAGACTTCGCCGCGCTGTACGAGGTTGCCGCGCGAGCGGCCGCGCTTCCGACAGGAGATCATCACCCATGACCATAGCGACGAATGTCGGCGCTGGCGTGACGATCTCGGGCGCTCATGCACTGGTGACCGGAGCCAACCGCGGTCTGGGCAAAGCGTTCGTTAA
>DASQRI010000403.1:0-3506 GCA_035642975.1 Mycobacterium sp. | reverse complement strand
GAGCACATCAACAAGACTTACCCCGACGGAGCGACCGCGGTTAAGGACCTGAACGTGACCATCGCCGACGGCGAATTCCTGATCCTGGTCGGCCCGTCCGGTTGCGGCAAGACCACCACGCTGAATATGATTGCCGGCCTTGAGAATATCTCCTCGGGTGAGCTGCGTATCGGCGGCGAACGAGTCAACGAGAAGGCGCCAAAAGACCGCGATATCGCCATGGTGTTTCAGTCCTACGCGCTCTATCCACACATGACGGTGCGCCAGAACATCGCGTTCCCGCTCACCTTGGCGAAGATGAAGAAGGCGGAGATCACGGAGAAGGTCGAGGACACCGCGAGAATCCTTGACCTGTCCGATGTCCTCGACCGCAAGCCCGGGCAACTGTCCGGCGGGCAGCGGCAGCGGGTCGCGATGGGCAGGGCGATCGTGCGCCACCCCAAGGCGTTTTTGATGGACGAGCCGCTGTCCAACCTCGATGCGAAGCTGCGGGTGCAGATGCGCGGCGAGATCGCCCGGCTGCAGCGGCGGCTGGGGACGACCACGGTCTATGTCACCCACGACCAGACCGAGGCCATGACTCTGGGTGACCGCGTCGTGGTGATGCGGGGCGGCGTTGTGCAGCAGATCGGTACGCCTGACCAGCTTTACGACCGACCCGCCAATCTGTTCGTCGCGGGCTTCATCGGCTCACCGGCGATGAATTTCTTTCCCGCCACGCTGACTGCGACCGGATTGAGCCTGCCCTTCGGCGAGGTGACGCTGACCCAGCCCGTCCACGATGTGATCGCGCAGCATCCCGCGCCGCAGAACGTGATCGTCGGGGTCCGCCCGGAACATCTGCAGGACGCGGCCCTGATCGACGGCTACCAGCGCATCAGCGCGCTGAACTTCGAGGTGAAGGTCGACATGGTCGAGTCGCTGGGTGCCGACAAATACGTCTACTTCACCACCGAGGGCGCCGTCGTGCACTCCGACCAGTTATCCGAACTCGACGCCGAATCCGGGGGAGCGGAACACGAATTCGTCGCCCGGGTTCCTGCCGCTTCGAAAGTGGCCAAAGGAAAGTCGCTCGAATTGGCCTTCGACACCTTGAAACTCGCCGTCTTCGACGCCGACACCGGCGCCAACTTGACGGTGCCACCGCCACCCGACGCGGAGTGAGCCAGCTGCTGGACCAGGTGCGTGCGCATCTGCGGGCGCACTTCCGTCAGGCCGAGCCCGATGTCGCCACGATTACATTTCTGGGCGCTGAACCCGTTGAGGTGCTGCGTTTTCGATCCGTCGGTGCGAGCGCGATAGTGCACTATGTCTCGGTGGGCTGCTCGCGGCGTCCGATGATCGACCCTGCCGTGGCGGTCGCTGATTCTCAGCGCGGCCCGCGCGCCGAAGTTGTTCTGCGCCTGCGTGATCCGGGTTCGGCCACCGGCCTGGCCCGCAGCCTCGCCGTGGTGGCGGCATCCCCGGCCATCGAGGGTGTGGTGTTGACCGCGGACGCACTGATCGACCTCGGCACGGCACTGTGGGCGCGACCATCGGGACGCGCGCCGTTCACCGCGGTGCTGTTGGGCCACAGCGACATTCCTGACCTACCGCTGGACCCGCCAGGTGACCCGGTGCGGTTTCTTTCGGCGACGCCGATCACCGGGACCGAGGCGGCCTGGGTGCGGTTGAAGGGCGCCGACGCGATGCGCGACGCGTGGCAAAGCGATGGGGTAGATGTGCTTGATCCCAATCGACCTGCCGCACAACCGAACTGATCGAACTTCAGAGCCAGTCTCTGCGCCGGAAGTTACGGTACAGCAGCGCACAGACGATCACCAAGACGCCGACGACCGTCGGGTAGCCCCAGTGCCATTTCAGCCCGGGCATGTATTCGAAGTTCATCCCGTAAACGCCGGCGATCATCGTAGGCACCGCCAGCAGACCGGCCCACGCCGATATCTTGCGCATGTCGGTGTTCTGTTGCATCTCGACCCGGGCCAGCGCGGCCTGCACCAGGGAACTGAGATTCTCGTCGTAGCTGGCGATCTGGTCGGCGGCATGGTTTTGGTGGTCGCCGACGTCGCGCAAGTAGCGGCGCACCTCTTTGGAGATCAGGTCCTTGTGTTCGTTCTGCAACCGCGCAAACGGGATTGAGAGCGGGTTGACGGACCTGCGCAGCTCGACGACTTCGCGTTTGATCTCATAGATCGGCTCGATCTGCGTTCGATGGTCCGGCGCAAAGGCCGCTTCCTCGATGGCGTCGATGTCGTTTTCCATCAAGTGGGTGACCTCGAGGTAGTTGTCGACCACATAGTCGGCGATGGCGTGCATCACCACAAACGGGCCGAGCCGCGTGTGCTCGGGGTCGAGGTCCATCTTGTTGCGCACGTCGGTCAGCCGACCGTGCTCACCATGCCGGACTGTCACCACGAAATCGCTGTTGACGAAGATCATGATCTCGCCGGTTTCGACGATCTCGCGACTCAGCACTAGCGAGTCGTGCGGAACGTAGTTGACCGTCTTGAGAACCAGGAACAGTGTCTCGTCGTAGCGCTCCAATTTCGGCCGCTGGTGGGCCTGCACGGCGTCTTCGACGGCCAGCGGGTGTAGGCCGAAAACGTCGCCGACCTCTTGCATCTGGTGTTCGGTGGGCTCGTGCAGACCGATCCAGGCGAAGGCTTCTTGCCCGGCCAGCTGCAGCTCGCCCACCTTTGCCCGTGCCTCTTCGTGCGTAAAGGTCCCGGGCAGTCGGACGCCGTCCACGTAGATGCCGCAGTCGACTACGGCCTGCTGGGCAGACAGGTCATCCGGGTGCGTATGAGGAGGCTCGTCCCTTTCAGGCCGTGCCATAGGACGCAGTGTTTCCGGTATATCGCGAAACGAAGGCATCCTTCACCTCCCGTCGCAGCGCGGATCCGATGAAGCCCCGGTCATGCTACGCGCCTCAGCCCGGTAGCGCCCGCGACCGGGTGCGGCTGAGCTGGCGTGATGAGGCCGGCATGTGTCCGAGGTGGCGCCGCGGTCGGGGCCGGGGTTTATCGTGCGGGCGCGTGCGCTAGTTTCGACGCGATGCGATTGCGAACCGGGCCGATCCGCACAAGGAGCGAATACACGTGAGCACAACACCTCTGAAGGTTGCCGTCACCGGCGCTGCCGGCCAGATCGGGTACAGCCTGCTGTTTCGCTTGGCCAGCGGCTCACTGCTGGGTCCCGACCACCCGATCGAGCTGCGGCTGCTCGAAATCGAGCCCGCGCTCAAGGCGCTCGAGGGTGTGGTGATGGAGCTCGACGACGGCGCGTTCCCGTTGCTATCCGGCGTCGAGATCGGCGCCGACCCGAACAAGATCTTCGACGGCGTCAACCTGGCCTTGCTCGTCGGCGCCCGGCCGCGTGGCCCGGGCATGGAGCGCGGCGACCTGCTGGAGGCCAACGGCGCGATCTTCACCGCCCAGGGCAAGGCGCTCAACTCCGTCGCCGCCGACGACATCCGTATCGGGGTCACCGGAAACCCGGCCAACACC
>DASQRI010000402.1:0-4240 GCA_035642975.1 Mycobacterium sp. | reverse complement strand
ACGCGTCCTCCGATCGAGGAGAACTGCACAATCGTGCCCGCCCCTTGCGCCTTCAGGATCGGCAGCGCGGCGGTGGAAACGTTATAGACACCCCAAAAGTTCGTGTCGAACTGCCGGCGGAAGTCGTCTTCGGTGGTGGTCTCTACCGGCGAGACGTTTGCATACCCGGCGTTGTTGACCACGATATCGATCTGGCCGAAGCGCTCCAGCCCCTTCTCCAGCGCGGCCACCGCGGCCGACCGGTCGGTGACGTCGAGCGCCACAGGTAGGACGCGATCGCCGTACCGCTGCACGAGATCGTCCAACTGTTCGGGTTTGCGCGCCGTGGCGACGACCTGATCGCCGGCGTTCAGGGCCGCGATCGTGAGGGAGCGGCCGAAGCCGCGGGACGAGCCGGTGATGAACCATGTGCTTGTAGTCATGTCATTAGTGAAACACCGTTGCACTATTAACACAACCCAATTCCGCTAATAAATTTCACAACCCCTCCGGTCGGTCGACGACGCTGGACCATAGCTAGTCAGGCGCATCGACGGCGATGACACCAGCTAGGTGGGCATGAATCGGGCAAGGCCGCGACGACGTTGACAGCGCCGTTCGAAGGCATCAGGTGCTGATAATGCATCTGCGTTGTGCTATTATGCCGACATGTCCCAGGTTGATTTCCAACGTGCACGGTCACAGCAGGCCAAACAACTGCGCTATGACGCCATCCTCGATGCCGCGCAACGGCTAGGCGTGGCACGCGGGGTCAGCCAGGTGACGCTGACCGATATCGCCGACGCGGTTGGTATGCACAAGTCGGCCATGCTTCGTTATTTTGAAACCCGCGAAGAGATCTTCCTACATCTGACCGCCACCTGCTGGCAGGAATGGTCAACCAGCGTCCGCCACAAACTGATCTCGCTAAACGCACCGACTGAGGCCGATGTTGCCGACACAATCGCTGAAACCCTCAGTGCGCGAGGATTTTTCTGCGACCTGTTGGGCCAGGCGCCAATGCACTTGGAACGTAATGTATCGGCCGAAGCGGTGCGCGACTTCAAACTGATTGCCTTGGCGGAGCTTGCCGCCACGGTCGCGGCGTTGCGTCAGGCACTGCCGATCCTGACCGAGCAGGCGGCAGCCGATGCCATCGCCACGGCCACCAGCCTGGCCGGGGCACTCTGGCAATTCGCCACTCCCGCACCAGAAGTTGCCGAGCTTTACCGCAGTGACCCCCGACTGGCACATGCGATCGTCGAGATCCGACCACGCCTCACCTGCGTACTCACGGCACTTTTTGAAGGCATGACACGTACAAACGTGTAGTCACTGAGTCTTCCCCGCCCAATACTATTGCGGTGTAAGCACATATACAGCAGACCTCCTGGCTTACACGGATGAACGATCCAAATATCCCACGCAGGAGCAGCGCAATGTTGGTCAGCTGGTAGGAACCTCTACCGGCCGGCCAGCGGGATCGCCGTGGACGGTCCATGATCCAGCGGAGCGGAAGCCCGCCGCGGTAGCGTAAGTGTCTTCCATGACTTGAAGGTATGTAATCAAACCGCCGGAGACGCGGACGAGAATCGCGAACGGTGAGGTCACCACCTTGTCGAGAGTGTGTGAGCGGTACCGGAAGGTGCCGAATATCGCTGCTCGGTCGTCGTCGCCAACGATGTCTGCCGCCTCGAAGAGTTCGTTGGCCCACCACGTGAACATCATGCCGAGCGCATCGGTGAACGATGAGGGACCGTGGTGGGTGCCCGTCCACGGCAGGATCTGCTTGAGCTCAGGGTTGTCCTGGTTCAGCGAGACGTAGACCGCGTCGGTGGCGACAAGGCGCTGAACGACCTCGGGATTGCCGAGATTCTGCAGCAGTTCGGTCACCGTGTCGGCTGCACTTCCCGCCACGTTGACTCATTCGTCGTTCGACATGCTGGGCAACACCGAGCACTGGCACTGTACATGATATCTCATGCGTCTGCTGACAGTGTTGAGCCGGAAAGTCGTTTGGAATCTCCAATTCCGATATCCCTAGGCTTGCTTCATCAGATACGGGCACGCCTAGGACTGGAGATGAACATGATTTTTCACGTACTATTCGCAAAATGTTGGGCTCGGGGCGAGGGAAGGGAGACCCATGGGCGGCACACCGCGTCCCTGCACACGCAACGTCGTCGCTCCCGACTCGATCGACGGTAATCAGTTCACTGCCTGATGCACTGAGTGCCTTCGATGCGCTACGCGCAGGCCAAATCATGAAAGCCCTGATTGTGCCGGGGACACAGCCCCAGCCGCCATCGCACAACCACGCGAAAGGAATGACGAAATGAGCAACCCAGCATCCGACCTGAACCAGCCTGCCGATGTCCTCATCGTGGGCGGAGGCTCGGCGGGCGCCACTCTGGCCGCCCGATTGAGCGAGGACCCCAGCCGCAGGGTGCTCCTGGTTGAGGCTGGTCCGGCATTTGCGTCCGACGAACTGCCCGGCGAATTGAGTAACCCTGAGCAGGTGCCCGCCCCGAACTTTGATTGGGGTTACACCGCACGCGGGGGCGCGCTGACCACCGAGATGGCTGCGCCACGCGGGCGCGTACTTGGTGGCAGTTCCGCAGTGAACGCGGCCGTCGCGATACGTGCCCGGCGCCGGGACGTGGAATCATGGCAAGCTCACGGCGTCGAGGGGTGGGCGTGGGACGCGGTCCTCGAATCGTTTAAGGCACTGGAGAATGCGGACTCTGGCGACGACGCCTCCCGTGGTCGTAGCGGCCCTGTATCGATTCGACAACGCGCCTACGACGAGCTCACACCAGGCCTGCAAGGGTTCATCGACGCTTCGATTGCTGACGGCTACAAGCACGTGGACGACTTCAACGGAGGTGATCCCGAAGGCGTCGGCGGATGCCCGGTCAATATCGTCGATGGCGTGCGGCAGAGCTCTGCGGTCGCCTATTTGACCGACGAGGTGCGGCGCAGGTCAAATCTCACCATCGCTGGCGACGTCGTAGTCGACAAGGTTTTGTTTGATGGCGCAACCGCGACCGGGGTCATCAGCTCCACCAACGAGAACTTCGCCGCGAACGAGGTTATCCTGTCGGCCGGAACGTACGGCAGCGCCGCGATCCTGCTGCGCTCCGGGGTAGGTCCCGTCCGCGAACTCACGCAGCTGGGCATCGCAACAATTGCCGACCTTCCTGTAGGCCAACATCTTCAGGACCAACCCATCTTCTACAACGCATACGCGCTTTCAAGCAACGTCCTCCAAATGAGCCCCGCGGTCGGCGCCCTGTTGTGGTTCCGCTCCAGCCTGGCCACCGACGGCGAGCTCGATCTACATATCAGCGCCACCCACCTTCTTGACGGGTCAGTTAGCCCAACCGGAGGAGCAATCGTATTGGCCGTCGCGGTGGTACTTCCCGAATCGTCTGGCACTCTTCGGATTTCGAGCACAGACCCCCACGCGCAGCCGATAATCGACAACAACTTCCTCGCAACAGAGCGGGACCAGCTACGCATGCTGGAGGGGGTAAAGGTCAGCCGCCGCCTGGCTCGCAACTCTGTGTTCAATCCACTTCTGGCCGGCGAGCTTATACCGGGCGAAGCCGTCTCCGACGAGGCGCTGCGGGAAGTGATCGCCGCCAACCTGGCGACATACGGTCACCCAACGTCGACGGTCCCCATGGGCGGTGCCGCCGACCCGGCGGCGGTAGTCGACTCGGTCGGTGCTGTGCGCGGGCTGCAAAACCTTCGCGTTGTCGACGCGTCCATCATCCCCGAAGTCCCTTCGACGGTCACCAATCTGACAACCATCATGGTTGCCGAACACATCCACCGCCGGGCCTACGCGCGATGACGACCGTGAGGCCATCGCCGCCAACCATGCCTGCCCTTGTGCGAGCTCTTATTTCACGCTAGCGAGGTTTGCGGATTACGGTGGTTTCCGAATTCGACAGCAGAGCATGCGTGATCTTCGCGGATCGCGAGCGCAGTGCATTTCGTGCGGCACGTCGGGTGAGCGGGGAAACTCTACGCTGGGCGCGGCCTAACGACCTGCGAGCGGGCGGGTTTCGGTCCAAGCCACCATGACTTGACGCTGACGGATTAACCATCTGCCTTCCCGCTTGACAAAGGAATCCAGGTAGCGGACCGCTGTGACCACCAAACTGGGAGCGCCCCCGTCGTCCTTGACTTGATAATCTAGACAGTAGGTCACACCCCAGGCCCGCCCGCCATCGACCCTCGTAATGCTTTGGCC
>DASQRI010000401.1:0-7534 GCA_035642975.1 Mycobacterium sp. | reverse complement strand
GCGGTCAAACACTCCTACTTCAAAAACGCGGACGGCGAGATCCACACGGTCAGCCCGTGGCGGCTCAACGAATACTGGGCGGCCACCCGCGTACCGGACTGGTCTGCGTTCGTAACCCGAAGCAGGACATGATCAATCGTGTGACACGTCGAGGTCGACGAGGCGCTCGGTGGCACGAAACGCGGCGTGCAGCCATTCGCTCATCGTGGTTGCCAGCGTCGCATGGTTCTCGCGCTTGACGATCGCGTGCCCGTCGTCCTCGAAGAGCAGGTAGCGCACCTCACGGCCGGCCTCGCGCAGCGCCTCGACGATCTGCTCCGATTCACTGACCGGCACATTGGTGTCGTGGGCCCCGTGCACCACCAGCAGGGGCGCGGTCAGCGCATCGACACGCCGCAGCGGGGACAGTTGCTCGAGTAGCTCACGATCGCTGAACGGGTGACCGTATTTCGCGTATGCGGCCTCGGCGATCCACTGCTCGGTGTTGCGATAGAACGTGGTGAAGTCACTCATCCCGCAGATGGTGACACCGGCCGCGAACAGCGCCGGGTGAAATGTCAGTGCCGCCATCGTCAGATAGCCGCCGTAGGACCAGCCCGCACAGCCTATGCGACGCGGATCGGCCACCTCGTTGTCGATGAGGAACTGCGCACAGTCGGCCACGTCATCGATGGCCGCGAACCGGTTCTCCCTGTCGTCGGCGTGGCCGAAGGTCCGGCCTGCGCCGCCCGAGCCCCGCACGTTCGGCGCCAGCACGGCGATCCCGTTGTCGATCAGATGGGGAATAATCTCGCTGTAGTCGGGCCGGGACTGTCCTTCCGGGCCGCCGTGCAGGTACACCACCGCTCCCGTTGGCACGGTATCGGCGGGCCGGTACAACCATGCGTTCAGCCGCAGCCCATCCCGCGCCGTGATCGTCACCCGGCCGGCGCCGGCGGTGAACCCGGGGACAATCGGACCGCGACTGGGCTCCCGGTCGATCGGTTCCCATTGTCGGGTACGCGGATCGACCAGCTCGACGGTTCGCGGCATCGACGGTCCCTCGACGGTCATCGCGACCATCGAGCCGCCCGCGCTGATCGACAACTCGCTTGCGACCATGCCCGGCAACGGAATCGGGTCGTCCAGTGTGTAGTCGGCGTACTGCATGATCTGTAGCTCGCTGCAGCCGTGCACATTCCATAGCAGCGCGACCGTCGACAGGTCGTCGCTGATGACGAACTGATCGAGTTCACAGTCCGGGCGCTCGGCCACCACGAAGTAGCTGACGCCGTCCTGCGTGACCGTCACCTCCAGCAGACGGGCATAGTCGCAGCCGTTCTCGCTACGGATCAGCGCCCGCACGTATCCGCGGCCAAAGCGGCCGCCTCGCATAGCCGAGCGATTCTGATTGGACTTGTACGTCTTGGCCGGGCGATACAGCTTCATCACCTCGCCGTCGGGACCACTGCGCAGACGCCGCGCGTGGTGGTCGTCGAGTATCACGCCGGCATCCGTCGTCGACCCCGGATCGGATGGCAACAAACCGATTTCGGTCCGGCCGTGCAACATGATCAATTCCCAGTAGCCGCGCGGCCCGACCCGGATCAACGACGCCCCGGCCCACGCATCGACCAGCCGGCCGCCGGATCGGCAGTCCAGTACCGTGCACCGCCCGTCGGCCGGATCGATCAAGCAGGACCCCCCGATCCCGTCCTCACCGGTCAGGATCGCCGCCACCTGCACGCCGTCCCACGCGATCAGCTCGGCGGTCCCGTCCTCATAACCGTCGATGCGCCGGGCCATCCGGTCGTCGGGGTCGGTCGTGACCACCCAGATCTGCTTGCGGCTGCTCCCGACGGGCGACACTTCGCAGGCCAGCCATTGACCGTCGGCGGAATGGATGACCCGAGAGACCGGACCCTCGACCGGCAGCTCGACGTCGCGGGACGAGCTGGCCCGCCAGCCGCGCAGAAAGCGTTGCACCGCTCGCGGATAACCGCCGTCGTCGATGAGGTGGGCGAACGCCGTCGCATCCGGGGATAGTGACGCGCCATATGTTGCGCGCACCTGCTCTCCCATTAATTCAAGCCTCCATATTCTGCAGCCACATCTCAAGCACCCCCAGTTGCCAGAGTGTGTTCGCGTCCAGCCGGGTTCGTGTTTCGTTCGGCGCGGTCAACAGGGCCTTGACGCTGTCGGCGCGATACAGTCCGCGGCTGCGGGCAGCATCGTTGGTTACCGCGTCGCGCACCATGTCGAGCAGCTCGCCTCGCAGATGGCGGATGCTCGGCACCGGGAAGTGGCCTTTGGTCCGGTCGATCACTTCCGACGGTAGCAGCGCTCGCGACGCATCCTTCAGTACGCCTTTGCCATTCGAGGCCAGCTTCAGCTCGGGCGGGCAGGCGCCCGCCAGCTCGACGAAGTCGTGGTCGAGGAAGGGCACCCGAGCCTCCAGCCCCCAGGCCATCGTCATCGAGTCGACGCGTTTGACCGGATCATCGACCAGCATGACCTGGGTGTCCAGCCGCAGCGCCGCGTCCACTGCGGAGTCGGCGCCCGGTGCCCCCTGGTGGCCGGCGGCGAATTCGCGGCTCACATCGTCGTCAATCCCGTACTCGGGGGAGAAAATTGACAGCACATCTTCGTGGTCGCGGTCGAAGAACACCTTTGCGTAGGCCTCGGTGGTCTGTTCGCGGGCGATGTTGGCCAGCGGCGGGTACCAGGAGTAGCCCGCCAGGATCTCGTCGGCGCCCTGCCCAGACTGCACCACCTTCACCGATTTGCTGACTTGTTCTGACAGCAGATAGAAAGCCACGCAGTCGTGGCTGACCATTGGTTCGTTCATCGCGGCAATGGTTTTCGGCACCGCGGGGATCAGCAGCGAGGAGTCGATGTGGATCTTGTGGTGGTCGGTGTCGAAGGTCTTGGCGACCAGGTCGGAATAAAAGTACTCGTCTCCGGATTCGCCTTCGGCGGAGTCGAAGCCGATGCTGAAGGTGGCCAGCCCGTGCTGACCCTGCTCGGCGAGCAGCGCCACCACCACCGAGGAGTCGATGCCACCGGACAGCAACACACCGACCGGGACGTCGGCGACCATCCGGCGTTTCACGCCGGCACGCAACGCGTCCATCAGGGCGGCCTGCCAATCGCCGGCCGACCAGGACGCCTTGTCCGGATCCCGCCGAAAGTCGGGGTCCCAGTACACGGTGTCGGCGTGCGAACCGTCGGGCTGGATCACCCGCACCGTCGCCGGCGGCAGCTTGCGCACACCGCGATAGACGGTGCGCGGCGCCGGCACCACGGAATGGAATGTCATGTAGTGGTGCAGCGCCTGGCGGTCCAGTTCGGTGTCAACGCCGCCCGCCTTGAGCAGCGCGCGCACCGTGGATGCGAACCGTAGTCGGCCCGGCGAGGAGGCCAGATACAGCGGCTTGATACCCAGCCGGTCTCGCGCCAGCGTCACCACCCCGGTGTCCCGGTCGGCGATAGCGAACGCGAACATGCCCTTGAAGCGTTCGACGCTGTGCACGCCCCATTTGTGGAACGCCTTGATCACGACCTCGCTGTCGGCGGTCGAGAAGAAGCGGTAGCCGGCCGCCTGAAGGTCGTTACGCAGCTCTTGGTAGTTGTAGATGCAGCCGTTGAACACCAGCGTTAGCCCGAGATCACTGTCGACCATCGGCTGGGCGCCGCGCGCGGACAGGTCGATGATCGCCAGCCGCCGATGCCCGAATGCCACCGGTCCGTGTGCCACCACGCCGTCGGCATCGGGTCCCCGCGCCGTCATCGCTCCGGTCATCCGCGCGACGGCGCCGACATCGGCCGCCTGCCCGTCGAAGCGGATCTCACCGCAGATGCCGCACATGTCTCCTACTTTCCGTTCATCGGCTCGCGAAGAATCCAGGTGTCCTTACTGCCCCCGCCCGACGACGAGTTGACGATCCGCGACCCACGGCTGGCTACTCGCGTCAACGCCGCGGGCATTACATGCGCCGACACCGAACTGCTCGCAGTGGGCCGAAGGTGCACGAATGCGCGCAAATCGACGTGATGAGGGTATAGGCCGTCGCCATCGAAGGTGGGATGGGTTGTGAGGTCGACCAACTCTTGGGCGATGAACCGCTCCGGTTGGATGACCAGCTCGCGCCGACGCGCCTCCAGCTCGGCATCGGAGGCCTCCGGGCCGATCAATACCCCGGTTCCGCCTAACCCATCGATGGGTTTGACGACCATATCGGCGAGGTTCGCCAGCACGAAGTCGCGCTGTTCACGCTCTGCGCAGATCCACGTCGGAACCTGGGCCAGCCTCGGCTTTTCGCCGAGGTAGTACTCGATCATGGCCGGAACGTAGACGTAAATCGCCTTATCGTCGGCCACTCCGTTGGCCAGCGCGTTGGCGACGGTGAGGTTGCCCCCGGCGATGGCGTCGAGCAACCCGGGGCGCAGCGGAAGGCCGTCGTATCCGGTGGAGGACAGCAGCATGTCCTCGTCCATCCGCGCGTAGATGACCTCAATGGGCCGGACGTGGGTACCAATATGTTGCACGAGCTTCCCGTCGCACACCGACAACACCGACGGTTGCACCAAAGCGACGGCCATTTCCTCGGCCAGGAAGGTGTGTTCGAACCAGGCCGAGTCCTCCCAACCCGCGGACAGCAGCGCCACGTTGGGCTCGTCGGGGGTATGTGCCGGCGCCGCGGCACGCAGCGTCTCCAGCAGCATCTGCGGCGTCCGGTCGGCGTCCTCGATCGCGGTGGACGGTTGCAGCTCGGACAGGTGCTTGCTGATCAGCCGGTGGTTGACGACCGCGTAGCCGGCGCCCGACGGCACTCGGAGATTGTCTTCGAGTACCAGCCAATGACCGGCACGGTCGCAGACGATATCGGTCCCGCTGATGTGTGCGCGCACGGTGTTGCCGGCCAACCGGCCCGTCGACCGAAAACCGGGCGCCCGGTCAAGGGCCTGCTCGCCGATCACACCGTCGGCGACGATCGCCTGCTCGGAATAGATGTCGCGCAGGAATGCATCCAACGCCCGAGCCCGCTGAGCCAGGCCTTCGGACAGCTGCGCCCACTCGTCGGCAGCAACTATTCGCGGCACCGGATCGAGCGGAAAGAGCTGCGCGCGGCTTTGACCGGCAACTCGGAAGGTGATGCTGTCGGCGCGTTGCTCCTGCTCGATGTCGGCTTCCCGGAACCGTAGCTGCGCCGCGCCGAGAGCAGCAATCGCGTCCAGCATCGGTTGGTAGTGCCGCCTGGGGCGCCCATCGGAGTCGACGGCCTCGTCATAGCTGATGTCGTAGGTGCCGCGGGCGCCGGCCGGCGCTTCGCTGCCAGAGTGATAGCCGAACAGCAGGGTCGGGTCGGCACGGACCGTAGCGACCGGCAGGCGCCCCGCGGTCTCGGCGATCAACTGATCGACCACGTCGGTGAGACGTCCGCGGCGGCGCAATGCACGCCGTTGCCGCGCCGACGATGTGCCCGCGGTCAGCGCCTGGCGGGTCAATTGGCTGACGGTGTCCCAGTCGCCGCTGTGTTCCAGTTGCGGGCGCAGCGAGTCGACCAGCTCGGTCACCACCTCCGCAGCCGGACGGCTGGCCGGCGCACTGACGTCGACGAGTTCGCCCTCCAACCCCGACCGGGCGGCCCGCCACAGCGCGGCCCGGCCCATCGCCGGGGACAGCACGATCGGGGGCGCGCCGGCCCGCGTGGCCTCGGCTTCGCGCACGACCAGAGCCCGGAAGAGCCCGGCGATCAGCACGACGGTGTCCACCGACGGGCAGCTGTCGCAGACTCGAAGCTCCAACGTCGGCGCGGAGTTCGACGGCCGGACGTCGAAGTAGACCATGCCGGCATCGGTGATGACTCCGCTGGCCACCAGGTCGCGGACCAGCTGGTCGTATTCTTCGGCCGATTGCGCCGGGGCGGCGAGACCAGTCGTCGGCCAGCGCTGCCAGACCAGCGTGCGCATGCTCGCATAGCCGGTGTCAGAGCCATCTGACGCGAACGGTGAGCTGGTCGACAGTGCGAGCAGTGCGGGCAGATACGCAGCCACCCGGTGCCCGATTGCGACCGCTTCATCACGGTCGTCGACCCCGACATGTACCTGGGTGCCGCAGATCAGCTGTTCACGCGCCAGCAATTGATAGTCGGCGAGCATTTGCCGGTAGCGGGGCGTCTTGGTGACCTGCATTTCGGCCGGCACCGATAACGGCACGGCCCCCGCGGCGACGACCCCCATGCCCAGCTCGGCGGCGGCTTCGACCAGGACGCGTCGATGGCTGACAAGTTCATCGCGCAGGGCGTCCAGGGAATCGACCACCCGGGTGTTCGTCTCGACGACGCAGCGCTGCAGTTCGGCGACGTATTGCTCGGTCAGCTCAGCGAGCAGTTCGGGGGCGCGCGCCGTCAGCCGCCTTGTCTTCAGATCGACAAGGTGAAACTCCTCTTCGGCACCCAGCGTTCGCCGGCGCACTCGGCGCATCCAGCTAACAGTATGGCCATGCAATTACCAACGCGTTACGCCTCGATCGAGACACCCAGCTCCGCCTGAAAATGGGTCGTACAGGCGCTACTCGACGGTGACCGATTTGGCCAGGTTGCGCGGCTTGTCGACGTCGTAGCCGCGCGCCTGCGCCACCGATGCCGCGAACACCTGCAGTGGAATCGTCGACAACAGCGGCTGGAAAAGAGTTGACACCGCGGGGATTTCGAACAGGTGATCGGCGTAGGGCCGAACCGTGTCGTCGCCCTCCTCGGCGATCACGATGGTGATCGCGCCGCGGGTCTGGATCTCGCGAATGTTGGACAGCAGTTTGGCGTGCAGCATGGCCGCGCTCTTGGGCGACGGCATCACGACGATGACCGGCAGGTCGTCTTCGATCAGCGCGATCGGGCCGTGTTTGAGCTCGCCGGCGGCGAAGCCCTCGGCGTGCATGTAGGCCAGTTCTTTGAGTTTCAGCGCGCCTTCCAGCGCCACCGGGTAGCCGACGTGGCGGCCGAGGAACAGGATGGTCGACGCCTGGGCGAACCGATGGGCCAGCGCGGCCACCGGCGCGATCTCGGCGATCACCCGGGCCACCAGACCCGGCATGGATTCCAGCTCGTGGTACTCGCGTTCGACCTCGTCGGGGTATTTGGTGCCGCGGGCCTGCGCCAGCGCCAGACCGACCAGGTAGTTGGCGGCGATCTGCGCCAAAAATGTCTTGGTCGACGCCACCCCGATCTCCGGGCCGGCGCGGGTGTAGAGCACCGCGTCGCATTCGCGGGGGATCTGCGAGCCGTTGGTGTTGCAGATCGCCAGGACCTTGGCCTTCTGCTCCTTGGCATGCCGGACTGCCTCAAGCGTGTCGGCGGTCTCCCCCGACTGAGAGATGGCGACGACCAGCGTGCTGCGGTCCAGCACCGGGTCGCGGTAGCGGAATTCGCTGGCCAGCTCAACCTCGACGGGCAGCCGGGTCCAGTGCTCGATCGCATACTTCGCCAGCAGCCCGGAGTGATACGCGGTACCGCACGCCACCACGAAAACCTTGTCGATCTCGCGCAGCTCCTGA
>DASQRI010000400.1:0-2306 GCA_035642975.1 Mycobacterium sp. | reverse complement strand
ACATTTTTGTCATCGTGCTCAGACGAGTACCCGTGCTGCAGCCGCGCAAGCATGATGGGCTTCGGTAGTTGCTGGTGCGGGTATCCGCCGCGTATGGCAGTGGACGAAGGCCGAGATCGTTTGGTCGGCGAGGACGGGGATCGTCTGGACGACCAGGGTTCGTCTGGGGGCGATCAGTCACCGGGCAACTTGGAGCTGTTTTTCGACCTGGTGTTCGTCTTCGCGATGTCGCAAGTGACCCAACTGATGCTGAACAACATCAGCTGGCTGTCGTTCGGCCGCGGAGTCCTTGCGCTGCTGGCGGTCTGGTGGGCTTGGGTGAGCTACACCTGGTTGACGAACACGTTCGAGACCGTGCAGGTGCTGCACCAGAGCATCGTCATCGCGGCGATGGCGGCGATGCTCATCGCGGCCACCGCGCTGCCCAGCGCCTTCACGACCGGAGCGCTGGTGTTCGGCGCCGCGCTGTTCATCGTCCGGCTCATCCACGCCGCCAAGTTCGTCATTCGCTCATCACGCGAGAATTCGGAACTGCAAGCGGCAAGCCGGCGCATGACGCTTGCTTTCGTCACCGCGCCGGCACTCATCGTCGTCGCCGCGTTCCTGCGCACCCCTTACCGCGAAGCGATGTGGATCCTCGCCGGCGTGATCGACTACGGCGCCCCGCTCGTCGTTGGGATGGGCGGCTTTCGGGTCGCGCCGTCCTATTTCGTCCGGCGTCACGGCGCAATCATCATCATTGCGCTGGGTGAGGCGATCGTGGAACTGGGTGCGGGCGGCCTCCGGAACCTGCACAGCCCGGGTGTCATCGCCGCGCTCGTGCTCGGCGTACTGATCGCGGCAACGCTGTGGTGGACCTATTTCGGTCTGACGTCGGGTGCCGAGCAGCGGATGCAGCAAGCCTCCGGCGACGAGCGGGCCGAGCTTGCCCGCGATGCCTACAGCTACCTGCACCTCCCGCTGGTCGCCGGCGTCGTGTTCTTCGCCGTGGGGGCGCACACGGCAGTCGACGACGTCGACGTCGCGATGCGGCCACTGTCAGCGCTGGCGCTGACGGGCGGCGTCGCGCTCTTCTACCTCGCCGATGTGGCCTACCGCTGGCGCGATCATCACCAGCTGACCACCGACCGAATGGTGACGGGCGTCGCGACCATACTCGTGTGCCCGGTCGCTACGCATGTTCCCGCCATGGTCACGCTGGTGATCCTGACGGCCATCGGGGTGGCGCGCCTGTCCTGGGAGTTGTGGCGACGTCCTCGTGTTGGACCCGCGACGGCGGGAATGGTCCGGTAATCGTCGTGGCGGCGAAACCGAACTGCTGCTCAATTACAGCGTTTTCGGGTTCCTGCTCGACGGTCTGTGGTGCGGCGTCGCTTCGCTGATAACGCCGGCCCTTCCTCTGTGATGACGACGAGTTAGTTCCTGCCTGGGTATCACGGTGATCAGCTCAGCGTGGCGGCCGCGGCTTCAGCGATGACGTCCATCACTTCGCCGCGTTTCCGCCATGCCCGGAGCTGCCGCATCGCCCCATTGCCTTGTGCGCGGATGCGGTCGAGCTCGTCCACGACGTGGTCGTATTCACCGAGCGCCTCCAAGGCGGGGTGTAGCCGTCGTACCAGCGCGCTCAACTGCTCACGCGCCGGCACCGATCCGCGACCGTAGCTCAAATCGACTGTACGACCGGGCAATCCGTCATGCGCGGCCTTCCAGTACGCCGCCCGCAAGGCGCCCGGCGGGAGGCGTCCGATCTCATCGCCCTGAACAGGGGCCTCGAGTGCTGTCATCACCGCGGCCCTGATCAGAGTTGCTACCAGCACCGTTTCCGCGACCGTCGCCGGTACATCGGCCACTCGGACCTCGACCGTCGACAAGCTCGCTGATGGGCGCACATCCCAATAGATCATCTTCTGATCCAGGATCACTTCGGTGTCGACTAGCAGGGCGACCGTGCGGTCGTACTCTTCGGCAGAAGCGAAGAACGGCGGCGCGCCCGCAGTCGGCCAGCGTCTCCACAAGATGCTGCGCCAACTCGCGTAGCCAGTGTCGACGTTTCGGTATAGCGCCGAATTAGCCGACAACGCAAGCAAAGACGGCAGCCAGGGTCGCAGCCAATTGCTGACCTGGATGGCGGCCGCGCGGTCGGGTACTTGCACGTGCACATGACATCCGCAGACCCCTTGCTCATGCGCGAGCATTCCGAACTCCGTACCGATCCGCCGGTACCGCTCGGTGCCGCTGACCAGGACCTCCTGTGGCGTCACCGGCGGGAGCCCGAGGGCCAGAAGTTGAACCCCGACGGCCTCGGC
>DASQRI010000399.1:0-10698 GCA_035642975.1 Mycobacterium sp. | reverse complement strand
GCATGGGGCATCGGCCAATACCCGCAACTCCTGCCGGGACTGAACATCGACCAGGCGGCAGCCCCACACCCAACCCTGCAAGCAACCGCCATCACCTCCACGATCGGCCTTATGCTGCTCGCGCCATCCCTGGCCTGGCTGTTCATCCTCTTCCAACACGAACACACAGCCGACCACCGGTAACACTCACAATTGCGCTCGTCGACGGCGACCGCTCGACACACCAATCAACAACGAACACCACAACCGCCGACCATGCGCCCAGTAACCCACCGACGTCCTTTCTCGTCTCGAACAGCTCGGTGATCAGCCCCGATTGACGATCGGCATGTGGGGCACGGCTGAGCGCGACACACCGCCCTCATTGCTTCCGCCGGACGAAGCGGTGGGCGCTGCACGATGAGAACCGGCACCTGGGAGGGTCAGTAGGAACATGGCATCGAATGAACCGAGTACCAAGAACCTGGCCGAGCTGTACGAGCTCGCCCCGCTCGCCTGGGAGGACGTCCGCGGGAGGTTGGCGAGCAACCTCACCCAGGCGCCAGGGACGGGCGGGCCCGACCATCACACCTTCTGGTTATCGACGCTCGACGTCGACGGCCGCCCACATATGACCGCAGTCGGTGCCTTCTGGGTCGACGGGCGCTACTACTTCTGCGGCGGACCCAAGTCCCGCAAGATCCGCAACATCGAGCGCGACCCCCGCTGTGCGTTCGGCGTCGCCGTCCACGGCTACGACGTCGCCCTCGAGGGCCGGGCCACCCGGGTGACCGACGACGTTGAGCTGCAGCGCATTGCCCGGGTATTCGCCGAGGGCGGGTGGGCACCAACCGTGGACGACGGTGGCTTCACCCACGATTACAGCGCCCCGAGCGCCGGCCCACCACCCTGGTACGTCTACGAGTTCACCCCAGAAGATGCGTACGCCGTCATGTCTGAGGAACCCGGCGGCGCCACACGCTGGACATTCTGAGCCGTCCGCTTGCCGATCCCCTTTCGGGCGACGCCTCACGGGGCTTGCCAACCTCCGTTGACCCTGGTTAGCGTCCCTGCGATGGCGGGTCGAACCGCGGGCCGTTCGGAGGTGAGATGCCGGTCCGCTACCTGTCCGATCCGGAGCTGGCCCGGCTGAGCGGCTGGCCGGACGAGATCGCCGACGTGGACGCCGTCACCTACGTCACGCTCTCCGCCGACGATCTGTCGTGGCTGGCCGGCTTCAACCGCCAGCAGAACCGCCTCGGCGTCGCCGTCCAATTGTCGACACTGCCGTGGCTGGGCTGGATTCCCGACGACCTCACCAGTTGCCCGCCCACGGCACTCGATCGGCTCGCTGAGGCTTTGGCCATTTCGCCGGACACCTCGTCGACATTGCTGACCGAATACGGCGGCTGGCAGGGCGAGACCCGGCGCAAGCACCGCGGCCGGGTGCTGGACAGGCTGGGCTGGCGCTTGTGCGGCGCCGGCGAACGCAAGCTGCTCGACGAGTTCCTGCCGGTCCGGGCGCTCGAACACGATGCCCCCGGCGTCCTGCTACTCTGGCCTGCGACTGGCTACGCGCCGAATCGATCGTCCGCCCACCGGTAGACAGCCTGACTCGTCGGGTCGCCACGGCACGCGACGCGGTACGAGCCGAGACCTACCGCCGGCTCGGGCCGCTGCTACAACCGCCGAGGTCGATGCAGCTGGACGGGCTGCTCGACGTCGACCCTGACGTCGGCATGACCCGGGATGGGTTACTGCAGCGTGGCGATGCCGTCCGCGCGGATTGCCACCTTGGCGGCCCCGATGTCGTCGCGCACGGTGGCTGCAGCCTCGGCGGGGTCGGTGATCAACGCCAGGGTGCGGCGTTCGTCGGGGGTGCGAACGGCCAGGAATGCCTTCTCCGGCTGGCCATCCCGGTTGTACGGCGTCGTCCAGGCTTCGACGGTGCCCACGCCTTCCCACTCCACCGCAGCCACCCGCGTCGGTTCCCGGTCGACCGCGGATTGGGTGTCCTCCCAACGGAACTCGGATGACGGCGGTTCGGTGCCATAGATGCCGAAGCTGTGCTTGGTCAGGTAGCCACCGTTGGCGGTGATCAAGCCGCGCCGGCCGGGGTTCGCTGCCAGCAGTTCGGCCATCGTCGCGATCGAGTGCCCGACGTAGTTGCTCCACGGCCCACCGGCGAATGTCAGCCCCCCGGTCACGGTCAGCGGCCGAGCCGGATCATCGACCGGCAGCCCGAGTTCGGCTGCCGCGACTTGCACTGCGGACGGGAAGCATGAGTACAGGTCGACGTAATCCATCTCGTCGATGCCCAGGCCGGCCAGTGCCAGCGCCCGCGCGCCGGCGATCCGGATGGCCGGCGACCGGTGCAGTTCGGCGCGCTCGCTGATCGCGTAGGTGTCGTGCGCATCGGTGCCCGCATAGGGGTAAACCCAGCGCTCGGTGGGGATTTGCAAGCGAGTCGCCGCCTCCACCGACGTCAGGATCAGGGCGGCGGACTGGTCGACCATGTTGTTGGAGTTCATCAGCTTGGTGTACGGCCAGCTGATCATCCGGTTGGTCGGGTCGTCCTGCCAAATATCCTCGGCTGCAATCGGTTTACGGATCCATGCGTGTGGATTGTTTACCGCGACCGCGTTGAACCGCGCCCAGAGCTCGCCGATGCGTTTGCGGTGATCGTCGATCGACTCTCGTGTGCTGATTCGCAGCGCCTGCTCGAACATCGGGTAGATGTAGGACGGTCGGTCCAGGCCGACGCGGTCCTCGGCCGGGCCGGCCATCGCGACGTTCTCGTCGCTGCCCTCGGGTAGCGGAACCGACTCGTCCTGCTCGGTCGAGGTCAGTCGTTTGCCATTCGCGCGCAATTGCGTCCTGGTACGCCACATCTCGGCGCCGGCCACCAACACCACGTCCGCGTGTCCTCGTTGAATGTCCACGCAGGCTCGGTTGACCAGCGTCTGCGGCACGTTGCCGCCAATGCCGCTATAACGGGTGGCGGGATGGTCGGCGCCGATGCGTTGACCGAGCAGCAGACCGGGGTCGCGGTAGCGCGCCGACAACACGTTGACTACGCGGACGGAGTCGGCGGCCTCGAGCACACGGGGATCGGCGGCTCGGCCCGCGGCCGCGGCCATCAGGTCGACAGGTTCGAGGGTGTTCTGCTCAGCGGCCCGGTCCTCGTGGTGATTGATCTGGCCGTAGCCGACCAGCACCGGCGTCCTAGGGTTGATGGGCATCAAGGAAACCTTCCGCGGTGGCGCCGACGCGAATGCTAGGCGGTGTCGGTGGATGCAAACAGCACCCCGTCGTTGATCAGCTGCTCGGTTTCGTCACTGCTCATCCCGAGGACTTTGTGACAGATTTCGCGGGTGTCCTGCCCGGGCAGCGGCGCCGGCCGTTCCGGCGCCGGCGGGATGTGACGAAACGGCGCCGGGCCGGTTTCGGCCGGCAGCGGATGATCGAACAGCGGATGATGCATGTCGGTGAACAGCTTTCGCTCGCACAGCTGCGGGTCTTCGAGGACGTCGGGTGGCCGGTTCATCTGGCCCGCGGGCACGCCGGCCGACTGCAGAGCCTCGGCGACCTGCACCGGGGTGCGGCCGCGGGTCCACGTCGAGACCTGGGCCGCCAACTCGTCGCGGTGCGTCAGCCGCGCCTCGCCGGTCGCGAACCGCGTATCGTCGGCCAGCTCGGGCATCCCGAAAACCGCTGTGGCCAAACGCCAATCGGCATCGGTGCGGATCGAGACCAGGCACCATTCGTCGTCGCCTGCGCACGGCAGGACTTCATGCATGCCGGTGTCGTCGCGCAAATCCGGGTGGTCGTCCGCCCGTACCGCATCGGTGACGTAGCGGGCGTCGAGTTGGTTGATGACGGCCTCGGCCTGGGAGACGTGTACCCGGGCTCCAATGCCGGTCCGATCACGGTGGATCAGCGCGGCCAACGCCCCGATCGCGGTGATCCGTCCGACCACATGGTCGGGAAAGACCGTGGTCGCATCGTAGAACCGGTGCCGGGCGGACTCGCCCGGTTGACCTTGGTCGGCGTCGGTGTCCGTCCAGAGCTTGCTGACGCCCGCGGTGGCGCGTACCAGCGGCCCGTACCCCAGCCGGCTGCTCCACGGCCCGCTGTCGCCGAAGGCACTGCTTTCGGCCAGCACCACCCGACGGTTGAGGACATGCAGCGTGTCGTATGGAAACCCCAGGGCGGCAAGGGTTCCCGGCTTGAAGTTGGCGAAAATCGCGTCGGCGTCGGCGACCAGTCGGCTGAAGACCTGCTTGCCCTGCGCGCTGCGCAGATCCACGCCGAACGCCAGGTTGTTGCGATGTGTCCAGGCGAATGACTCGCTCATCGCGTCGCCGACCCGTGCCTGTCGCAATCCGTCGGGATAGGCGGCACTTTCGACCTTGATGACCTCGGCGCCCAGATCACCGAACAGGCGGCTGAGTTCGCCGCCGGCGACGATGATGCCCAGGTCGATGATGCGCACCCCCTCGAATGGACGCCGGTCAGACTTCCCGCGGCCGGAGATGGCCGCGGCCTCGGCGAGCCACTGCGCTTCGTTGCGGCCGACAAGCGGAGCGGGCGCACGAAAACCGATGTGCTGACCGTTGACGGCGAAGTAGCCGGCCGGGACGACGGCGTGCACCCCGGGGACAAGCTCGGCGTCGGCGATGGCGCCGACCGCGCGGAAATGCTCGGACGCCAGGATTTGTGCGGGCGAGAGCACGGCCGAAATCGGCACGCCGTGCGACTGTCCGGCTGACACCAAGGATTTCATCGTCTGGTCGGCGAACAACTGCTGAACCAGCAGGCCGATCTTCGGCCACGCCGCGAAGCGCGCAGCGATCACGTCGTATTTGGGATCCTGGAATTCCGCCGGCTCCCCCAACCAGCGCCGCAGCCCGTGCCACTGCCGCGGTGACATCACGCAGATCCGAACGTAGCCGTCCTGACAGGGGTAGATCGGGTAGGCGTCCTGGTTTCTCGGGCGTCCCCGCCACCGATCCGGTCGACGGATGCCCGCGGCGGCCTGCCCATGCGCCCCGAACGCCGGGTCGAGCGCCATCACGACCGCCTCGAACCTGGAAAAGTCGATGTAATCTCCTGTCCCACTACGTAATCGGTTGTAGTACGCGACCAGCGTTGCCCATGCTGCCTGCACAGCGGCGGTGGCTGACGCGATGCCGTCCGGCGGTGAGACCGGTGTTCCCGTGGCGGGGCCCGACCGGGACAGCGAGCCCGACAGCGCGTAGAGCACCGGATCGGTCGCCCGCCACGACGACCGCGGCCCGGTCCTGCCGAAGTCGGTGACCGACAACACCACCAGCTGCGGAAACCGGTCGGCCAACTCGGCGCACGAGATTCCGTACGCCGCGGCCTGACCGGGAATCCCGCTGTCGACGACGATGTCGGCGCTGCCGGCGAGCTCGATGAACCGGTCGCGGTCCGTCGGGTCGGATGGGTCGAGCATCGTGCTGCGCTTGTTAGCGTTGTGCAATGCGAACCGCAGGCTGATGCCGCGCAGGGTTGGCAGCCGGCCGCGGGACGGGCTGCCGCCCGGCGGCTCCACCTTCAGCACATCGGCGCCGAGGTCCGCGAGCAGCCGGGTGACCGCGTCACCGTCCTCGCCGGACAGGTCGAGCACACGCAACGACGCCAACAGCCCGCCTTCGCCTCGCGGCGATCGCAAACTCCGCGTAGCCGAGTGCGGCGGGTCGCCGCCTTCGACTCGAGCGTCGACCATGTCCGCGTCGCCAGGCATCAGGCCAGCGTAGTTCGGGCGCCTCAGCCCCACTTCGCCAACCTCGCGTGGTGCGCTGTTCATCGACCTTGCGCAGAATCGGATGGATGAGCTCACAAACCGTCACGCCCGCGACCCTTTCCGATGACGAACGTGCCGGCATCCACGCCTATTGGCGCGCGGCCAACTACCTGTCGGTCGGGCAGATCTACCTGCTGGACAATCCGCTGCTGCGGGAGCCGCTCACGCCCGAACACGTCAAACCTCGGCTGCTGGGGCATTGGGGCACCACCCCAGGCCTGAACCTGGTCTACGCACACCTGAACCGTGTCATCCGCAACCGCGATGCCAACGTCATCTTCATCACCGGCCCCGGGCACGGCGGACCCGGACTGGTCGCCAACGCCTACCTGGAAGGCACCTACAGCGAGGTGTACACCGGCATCGAAGAAGACACCGAAGGGCTGCGGAAGTTGTTCCGTCAGTTCTCATTCCCGGGCGGCATCCCCAGCCACGTGGCCGCCCAGACGCCGGGCTCCATCCACGAGGGCGGCGAGCTCGGCTACGCCCTGGTGCACGCCTACGGCGCGGCGTTCGACAATCCGGACCTGGTGGTCGCCTGTGTCGTCGGCGACGGTGAGGCCGAAACCGGGCCGTTGGCCGCCAGCTGGCACTCCAACAAATTCCTCAACCCGGTCAGCGACGGCGCGGTGCTGCCCATCCTCCATCTCAACGGCTACAAGATCGCCAACCCGACCGTGCTGGCCCGCATCCCGCACGCCGAGTTGGAGTCGTTGCTGACCGGCTACGGCTACCGGCCGATCACCGTCGCCGGAGACGATCCCGACGACGTGCACCAACAGCTCGCCGCCGCTCTCGACGAGGCCTTCGATGACATCGCGGCGATCCAGCGGGATGCGCGCAGCGGTGGCAACACCGAACGGCCGGTGTGGCCGATGATCGTGCTGCGGACCCCGAAGGGGTGGACCGGGCCCCGACAGGTCGACGGCAAGCAGGTCGAGGGCACGTGGCGGGCGCATCAGGTCCCGCTGGCCGAGACGCGGGATAACCCCGGCCACCGCGCGCAACTCGAAGAGTGGATGCGCAGTTATGCGCCCGCGGAGCTGTTCGACGACAACGGCAGGCTGCGCTCCGAGTTACGCGCGCTGGCGCCGGGCGGTGAGCGTCGGATGAGCGCCAACCCGCACGCGAACGGCGGTCTGCTGCTGCATGACCTGGACCTGCCCGACTTTCGCGACTACGCGGTGGCCGTCGCGCAACCCGCCACCCAGACCCACGAGGCCACTCGGGTGCTGGGCACGTTTCTGCGGGATGTGATCGCGCGCAACGGCGACCGGTTTCGTCTGATGGGCCCCGACGAAACCGCCTCCAACCGCCTGGACGCCGTGTACGAGTCCACCGACAAGGTGTGGCTTTCGGAGACGCTGCCCAGCGACGAAAACCTCGCACCGGCCGGTCGGGTGATGGAGGTGCTGTCCGAGCATCTGTGCCAAGGCTGGTTGGAGGGGTATCTGCTGACCGGCCGGCACGGACTGTTCAACTGCTACGAGGCGTTCGTGCACATCGTCGACTCGATGCTCAACCAGCACGCGAAGTGGTTGTCCACCAGCCGGGAGCTGCCGTGGCGGCAACCGATCGCGTCGCTGAATTACCTGCTGAGCTCGCATGTGTGGCGTCAGGACCACAACGGCGCAACGCATCAGGACCCCGGGTTCATCGACCTGGTCGCCAACAAACGCCCCGAGGTGGTGCGGGTCTACCTGCCGCCGGACGGCAACACGCTGCTGTCGGTGGCCGACCACTGCCTGCGCAGCCGCAACTACGTCAACGTCGTCGTCGCCGGCAAGCAGCCCGCGCTGGCGTATCTCGACATGGACTCCGCGGTCGACCACTGCACCCGCGGGCTGGGCATCTGGCAGTGGGCGAGCACCGCGACCGGCGAACCCGACGTGGTAATGGCGTGCGCCGGGGACATTCCGACGCAGGAGACGCTGGCCGCCGTCGACATCCTGCGCCGCGAACTGCCCGAGCTGGCTGTGCGGGTGGTCAACGTTGTCGACCTGATGCGGCTGCTGCCGGACTCCGATCATCCGCATGGCTTGCCCGACAACGAATTCGACGCTCTGTTCACCCGAGACAAGCCGGTCATCTTCGCCTACCACGGCTATCCTTGGCTCATTCACCGGCTCACCTACAGCCGCGCCAATCACCATCACCTGCATGTCCGCGGGTTCAAAGAGCGCGGCACCACCACGACGCCGTTCGACATGGTGATGCTCAACGACCTGGACCGCTTCCACCTGGTCATGGACGTCATCGACCGGGTGGACGGGTTGGCCGATCAAGCCGCGGTGCTGCGCCAGCGGATGGCCGACGCACGCTTGGCCGCACGGCGGTACACCCGCGAGCACGGGGAGGACGACCCAGAGATCAGCGGCTGGACCTGGGAGTGGAGTGAGTGAGGGGAACGAGCGGAGTGAGTGATGGGAACGAGACGATCCATTGGGCCTGGGAGTCGAGCAAGTAGCCTGGTGAGATGTCTGATGTCGAGAGCGCCGCGGCGGAACCACACCCGCTGCTAGCGCAGCTCTCGGCGCTGCACCAGTTCCGTGTCTACGTCGACGTCGCTGTGGTCGTGGTGGTGCTGGCCCTGACCAACCTGATAGCGCACTTCACCACGCCGTGGGCGGGCGTCGTGACGGTCCCGGCCGCGGCGGCCGGGCTGGTCGCCTGGTTGCGGATCAACGGCCTGGGCTGGGCCGAACTCGGGCTGGGCCGCGATCACTGGAAATCAGGTGCCGCATACGCGCTGGCCGCGGTTGTCCTCGTGGTGGCGGTGATCACGGTCGGCGCACTGCTGCCGGTGACCCGGCCGATGTTCATGAACAGCCACTACGCGACGATCTCCGGCGCACTGGTCGCCTCGATGATCATCATTCCGCTGCAGACGGTGATCCCCGAGGAGTTGGCGTTTCGTGGGGTGCTGCACGGCGCGTTGAACCGGGCGTGGGGGTTTCGCGGTGTCGCCGTGGCGGGTTCGTTGCTGTTCGGTCTGTGGCACATCGCGACATCGTTGGGGTTGACGAGTAACAATGTCGGCTTCACTCGGCTTTTCGGTGGCGGAATGGTGGGCATGCTGGCCGGGGTGACGCTGGCAGTGGTCGCGACCGCGGCGGCCGGGTTTGTGTTCAGCTGGCTGCGCCGACGCAGCGGCAGTCTGCTCGCGCCGATCGCGCTGCATTGGTCGCTGAACGGGCTGGGGGCGCTGGCCGCCGCCCTGGTGTGGCAGCTGTCCAACTGACCCGCTGCTAGACGAGCAGCACGGCGGCGCCGGCGATGCGGCCGGCGCTGAGATCTGACAGCGCTCGATCGGCTTGGCTCAGCGGGTATTCCGGAGTGGTGACCTCGATGTGATGCTCGGCGGCGAAGTCGAGGAAGGCCCGCGCGTCGGCGCGAGTGTTCGACGTCACCGAGCGAATCTGCCGCTCCTGGAACAGTTGACGCTGGTAGTTGAGGGCGGGGATGTCGCTCAGATGAATCCCGGCGATCGCCAACGTGCCGCCGCGGTCGAGCGCCTCCAGTGCGGGCAGCACCAGATCACCGACCGGGGCGAAGAGGATCGCCGCGTCGAGCGGCACCGGTGGCGGATCGGCGGCGCCTTGGGCTGAGGCGGCGCCCAGCCCGAGTGCCAGCTCCCTGGCGGCCGCGCCGCGCGTCATCACGTGCACCTCGGCGCCCTGGGCCAACGCAACCTGGGCGGTGATGTGCGCGCTGCCGCCGAACCCGTACAGCCCCAACCGGCCGCCGGGCGGCAGGGCCGCGCGCAGCAGCGAGCGGTACCCGATGATGCCGGCGCACAACAACGGCGCAAGCTCTGCGTTGCTATAGCCGCTCGGCAGCTGGTGCGCGAAAGCTGCCGGCACCGTGGCGAATTCGGCGTAGCCGCCGTTAGCGTCCCACCCTGTGTAGCGGGACTTCGGACACAGGTTCTCGTCGCCGCGCCGACAGTACTTGCACACCCCACAGGTGTGCCGCAGCCAGGCGATCCCCACCCGGTCGCCGATCTTGAACCTGTCACCGGCGTCGGCGCCGACCTCGACGACTTCGCCGACCACCTCGTGTCCGGGTATGACCTTCTCGTGGTGCACGGGAAGGTCGCCCTCGGTGACGTGTAGGTCGGTGCGACACACTCCGCACGCCTGCACGGCGACCAGCAGCTCGGACGGATCCGGGCGTGGCACCTGCGCGCTGACCCACTCCAACGGGTCGGTGCTCATCGCACCTGGCCGGCGCACCCGCCATGCGCACATGGTTGCGGAGCTCGTCGCCGGGGACATCACTCCAGCATGCCGCTAATCGCGACGGCCGCAACGGGTTAGCGTTTGGCCGCGCTTCGCACCAGTCGCACAATGAAGAGCAGGATCACAGCGCCGAGCAACGCGGTGAAGAAGGTAAACCAATGTCTTCCACCCGCGACGTTGAAGCCGAGGTGCTCGAGTATAAATCCGCCGAGGAATCCACCGATTATCCCGACGACGATGTCCACCAGAATGCCCGAGCCGGTGCCCTTGACGATTTTGCTGGCGAGCCAGCCGGCGATGCCCCCGATGATGATGTACGCAAGCCAGCTAACGGCCGTCGGTGTGGACAATGCGAGGAATTGAGTAGCTGCCATGACATCCATTCGGAACTCCTTGCTGTAGCTGGTCAAGCCAGCTGTTGGACTGTCACTGATATACGTGGTCAGCCTATCGATTCGACGAGGCGATCGGGGACATTCGGCTCAACGGCGCCAAGGGTCCGATGAGCGACCGTGCGATCAGGTCGATACCGCGCCCGGAGCCGGCGCCGGGCTGTTTCCGCCGGCGGGCTGTCCGGGTGGCGGTGGCGGCGCTGCCGGCGGGGGCGGTGCGGGCACGTTCGGCGCCGGAGCCCCCGGCGCGGGAGCC
>DASQRI010000398.1:0-8898 GCA_035642975.1 Mycobacterium sp. | reverse complement strand
CCAAAACTGCCGACCAAATATCTGTTCCAGACTAGAGGGCCGGTTCGGCGATAGTCAACGAAAGCGTTCGAACGCCCGCACCGCGTCGAACAAATATTTGGCGATGGGCTGCCGTCGCGCAACTGCGCTGCATCCGAACGCCGGCGACATTCGGGAATAGACGCCCGTGGGGCGCGGGTTGCAGCATCAATGACCGAACCTCAGCTCGCCAAAATCAACCTCGGCCGATTCGGCTTCTTCGGGATGGGCGCCACCCCTGAGCAGGCTCAGGAAATCGAGCGGCTGGGATACGGCACTATCTGGGTCGGCGGCTCGCCACCGGCCGAGTTATCGTTCGTTGAACCACTTTTGGCGTCGACCAACACGTTGAAGGTGGCTACCGGCATCGTCAACATCTGGACGGCTGCCGCTAAGCCCGTCGCCGAGTCGTTCCACCGCATCAACACCGCCTATCCGGGCCGGTTCGTGCTCGGGGTTGGAGTCGGCCATCCCGAGGCCCAGACGCAGTACCGCAAGCCCTATGACGCGCTGGTGTCCTACCTCGACGAACTCGACGAATACGGCGTACCCGTCGAGCAACGAGTTGTCGCCGCCCTCGGGCCGCGAGTACTGAGACTCTCGGGCGAACGCAGCGCTGGGGCCCACCCGGCCAACGCGACACCCGAACACGCGGCACAGGCCCGCGCGATCTTAGGCCCGAACGCACTGCTGGCACCGGCGCACAACGTCGTGCTGAGCGCGGACGCCGAGGAGGCGCGCGCGATCGGCCGCGCGGCACTGGAGCGCTACCTCAACCTGACGAACTACCTGAGCAACTGGAAACGGCTGGGTTTCAACGACGCTGACATCAGCGCGCCCGGCAGCGACAAGCTCGTCGACGCCGTGCTCGCGCACGGCACGCCGGAAGCCGTCGCCGACCGCCTGGGCGAGTATTTCAGCGCCGGCGCCGACCATGTCGCGATCCTCGTGCACGGCGGCCCTGACAAGGTCCTGCCGACACTGTCCGAACTCGCTGGACCACTTGGCCTTCAAGGTTGATCTGATCCGGACATCGGCGGTTTGACGCGACGACCCCACCCGCCCGTGGGCGCGGTGCTTAGGTCGAGACATGAAATCTCTGATGACGTTAACCCGCGACACTCTCGCGATTCGGCTATTGGTTGCTGCGGTACTCGGCGGCGCTACCGCTTTGGCGGTGGGTCACACAATTGGCTGGCGATTCGCCATTGCCGGCTGGGTCGTTGCTGCCAGCGTTTACGTGGGGTGGACCCGGCTCGTCCTGAGCGGCATGGATGCCGAACGCACCTGCAGATATGCGACCCGGGAGGATCCCACCCGGTCGGTCTCCGAACTGATCACCGTGTTGGCCAGCATCGCTAGCCTGGGCGGGGTCGGCTACGTTGTGGCCGCCGGGTCGCGCTCCGGCACCGGAGCCGTGGAAGCCGCTGTTGTCGGCATCCTGACCGTCGCGGCGTCCTGGTTTGTCGTGCACACGGTATTCACCGTGCACTACGCGCGGCTCTACTATTCGGACGAGCCGGGCGGCATCAACTTCCACGACCCCCAGCCGCCCCGCTTCCACGACTTCGCCTACCTGGCCTACACCGTCGGCATGACCTATCAGGTATCGGATACCGAGATCGGATTGACGTCGATCAGGGCGACGGTGCTGCGCCACGCGCTGCTGTCCTACCTCCTCGGCGCCGTCGTCTTGGCCGTCACCATCAACCTCATCGCGGGTCTGGGTTCCAAGTTCTGATCGCTGCGGGTCACGCCACCAATACGCTGATGCGGGAAGATCCGATCCGCTCATCGCTCGCCGTTCGAACCACTAAGGGGCTGGCATGACAACTCACGAGAATCGCCATGACCCAGCGTCATCCGAGGGCTTGGTGACCGTTGAAGGGACGGGTCCAGGGAGTTATACGCAGCAGATCACCATAGGGCAAAACGAGCTCGTCTCCGACGAGCCACGGCCGATTGGTGACGACGCGGGACCGACACCCTACGATCTGCTACTGGCCGCGCTCGGGGCGTGTACCTCCATGACGGTGCGGATGTACGCCGACCGTAAGGGCTGGCCGCTCCAGCGGGTCCGAGTGACGTTGCGGCACTCGCGCATTCATGCCGAAGACTGCGCGGAGTGCGAAACCACGAGGGGATGGATCGATCATATTGATCGCGACGTCGAATTGACCGGGAACCTCGACGACGATCAACGGCAACGGTTACTTCACATCGCCGATCGTTGCCCGGTTCATCAGACCCTGACCTCCGAGGTCGACATCGCCACATCCTCGCGGTGACACCAGGTATCACGAGATGGAGGCGTCAGCGTCCGCCTCTGCGGTTGCGGTCAATTGGGCGATGGCCATGTCGAACGGCTCAGGGCTGCGCAGCACACGACCGAGGATGAGCGCTCCTTCCACGCTGCTCCACACATTGGTTGCCAGCCGCAGCGCCCTGTCGTGGGTGAGGCCCTTTTCGGTGAGGCGTGCGGCCAGTGTGGTGATCAGATCCTGAAAAGCGCGCCGGGTCACATCGCTGAGCTGATCGGAGGCCGGCGTCGACTCGATGACGATCGGAGCCACCGCGCATCCCTCGCGGTAGTTGCTTGAGACCAGGTCATCGCGTTCGCGGCCGACGAACGCCGCGATCAGTTCCGCCGCGGAGCGGGTGCTGGCTGCCGCGCGGTTGATGTCTGCGATGCGGCGGGAGGCGTGCAGCAGGGTGACCTCGGTCGCGAGCTCTTCCTTGCCGCCGGGGAAGTGAAAGTAGATCGAACCGCGCGGAGCGGCGCTCTCGGCGACGACGTCCGACAGAGCAGTGCCCAGATAGCCGTGTTCGCGGAAGAGGCGGCGCGCTGCGGCGACCATGCGCTCCTTGCTGTCGGTCTTCTTTGGCATGTCGTCCAGCATACATACCTGCCGATTACGAGTCGAACTTCCCTCCAGATGGGTCTATAGTCTTAGGTATGTCGACCGACATATTTACCGGAAAGGACCGAGCATGCCCGTCTACCAGTGCTATAGCCCAAGAGGACTGTTGACTAAGTCCACGAAAGCCAAGATCGCCGAAGAGATGACCAGCATGTACTGCAACGCCACCGGAGCGCTGGAGTCATGGGTCAAGGTTTTGTTCCACGAACTTCCCGAAGGCGAGTGCTTCACCGGCGGCAAACCGACGACGCAATCCTTGATTCTCGGCATCAACCGCCACGGACGCGACCTCGAAACACGAAGGGCGATGCTGCGTCAGCTCTCACAGATCTGGACCCGTAACACGGGGCAGCCAGAGGCCGAGCTTTGGATCTCAATCACCGAAACCGATCACACGAATGTTATGGAGGCCGGGATGTTCATCCCCGAGCCCGGCCGCGAGCACGAATGGTTCGACGAAAACCGCGGCAGGCTAGCCGAATTAGGAATCACTGCATGACACGCCTGTGATCTTCTCCCACTTGCATTGCCTTCCAGAATTTTTCGACGTTAACGACAAGAAGGAAATACCATGACTCAATCATTGAACCGATCGATCGAGACGATCTCGCATCAGGTCGACCGGTTGACGATCCAGATCGACGACACGTTCGATGGGTTCAGAAATCGCTACGAACAAGCGGTGCCGGTGTTCCAGAGCGAGCGGTTCGCCTCCCTCGTCGAGCGGGAAGTCGACTGGCAGACCGTTCTTGAAGCCACCGCGGAGAACGCGCCACACGACTTTATTCTCTACTGGTCCCACGACTTTACGTCGCTGATGCGGCTCGCCGGAGACCGCGGCCGTTGTGTCGAGTACCTGATGGGCAATCACACCATCGCGGAAAAGATGTACCGCTACAACCCAGCCATTCTGCTCTATGCCCCCTTACGTACCGCCATCGTGGAAGACGCCAACGGCGCCACCTGGTTCACCGTTGACCAACCCAGTACCCGGTTCGGCAGCTTCAACACACCCCAAATCGCTGAGGTAGGAATCGAATTGGATCACAAGCTCGCCGCATTACTGGAGCATCTTGGCGCTCCAGTGCCGGCCGGGCTTACCGAATCTTAACCAGTGAGACAAAACACCCCCGGCCTCGACCACCGGGCTGACGAGCGATAGGCACTTCAGCCGAGGCGATGAAAACGAGCCGCCGCGGGGTCGAGCGCAAAAACCCTTACAGCGGCTGACTTGCCTTTCAGCTGGTGCGATCCCCGGTCCGTAAGCCCGGATGGAGGCGATACCAGGGCGTCGACGCAGTAATCCGTGAGGAGGATTGCGTCACCGGTGGTCTTGGTGAGCTGTTCAACGCGGGCAGCGACGTTGACGGCGTCACCAATCAGGGTGAACTCCAGCTTGCCCCCGCCGCCGATGGTGCCGGCGATCACCAGACCGGTATTGATCCCGATACCGATCCGAAGAGCTCCGCCGAATCGCTCGGCCACGAGGCGGTGGATCAGCACAGCGGCGGTCACCGCGGCGTCGGCATGATCCGCCACATCGTTGGGTGCGCCGAACACCGCAAGCGCACCATCGCCGAGGAACTTGTTGACATGGCCGCCAGCATCGACGACTGCCGGAACGACGATCTCGAACAGCGCGCTGAGGCGGGCCACCGTGTCCTCGGCCGTGTTGGCCTCGGCGAAGGGGGTGAAGTCGCGGACGTCGACGAACATTACGGTCACCTGGCGGCGCTCACCGGTGAAGACGTCGTCACCCTGCTCGAGCAACCGCGCCGCGAGGGTGGGGTCGACGTAGGTGCCGAAGGCGGCCTGGAGTCGTTGCCGCTCAGCCAAACCGGCCTGCATGCGGTTGAACGAGGCCGCCAGCGCACCAAGGTCGTCATCTTGAACCACCGGCAAACGCTGGCTGTAGTCACCGGCCGCAACACGTTCCGTGCCTTCGGCAAGATCGCGAATCGGTCGAAGGGAAGGTGACAACGCAGTGCCCACGGTGAGTGGCAACCCGAGGCCGACCGTCAACGCACCCCCGATCGCAACGAAGAGCACAGGTTCGTCACGTGCCCGATCGAATATGGCCGTCAGCATTGCGCCAACAACCGCGAACATGAACACGACCGCGAGCATGGACACGCTCGACCACGCGGCGAAGGTCGGACGAGAGCGGGGCAGCGAGTCACCAAACCCCGTGTCACCGGCGATCGCGACCCTGACTGGCCGCACCGCTGGTTCCGCGAGGCTGTGCACACCGGGCAGCAGGATGGCGACTCCGATCAGGGCGCCCAGAATCCCGTACTGGACGAGCCGCCATCCAGTCGCCCCAGCGATCGCACCGACAATGACCGACAACAGGCCGACCCAAACGGCACTCAACGCCACCCCGCGAGCAACCGTCCCCCGGGTCCAGGCGTAGGCGGCGTCCAATGCGCTCACCCGATCGACCTCGTGGCCGGCCGCCCACCGCTCTATCAGGCGGCCCGCGCCCGAACCGGGGCGTACGACCACGTAGGTGAGCATTGGTACCGCGACAACCGTGACGGCGGCCGCCTCCAAGTAGTCACTGGACTGCTCGACAGCAACTATGAGAAACGACCAAAAGACGTAAATCGGCAGCCCCACTGAGGCTACGACGGCGCAGACCGCCCACGAGTACCTCCTGCCGTGCCGATCCCACGCCCACTGCCAGATGCGATCCATGCTGCGAGACTAAATACCCGTAGCCGTTAAGTTGCGGCTCTTGGTGCAGTTGGACGGAATCGAATGCCGCATTCGGCAACGTCGATGAGCTACCGAGGAGCCGGCGTAATCGGGGAGAAACACGGCCACTTCACGAAAACACCCCCGAGTTTCACACCCGCGGCGGAATAGGTTCGCGTGACGCGGGGTTGCACGGGGTCGTGACCGGATCAGACAGCACCAATCCCGACCTCGGCCGATTCGGCTTCTTCGGACTTGGCGCCACCCCCGAACAAGCGCAGGAGATCGAACGGCTCGGCTACGGCACAATTTGGATCGGCGGTTCGCCGCCCGCCGAGTTGTCGTTTGTCGAGCCACTTTTGGAAGCGACGACCACGCTGAAGGTGGGCACCAGCATCGTCAATATCTGGACGGCGGCCGCCCAGCCCGTCGCCGAGTCGTTTCACCGCATCAACGCCGCCTACCCGGGCCGCTTCGTGCTCGGCATCGGGGTTGGCCATCCCGAAGTCCAAGGGGGGCAATACCGCAAGCCGTACGAAGCGCTGGTGTCGTACCTCGACGAGCTCGACGAATACGGCGTGCCGGCCAATCAACGTGTGCTCGCCGCGCAAGGGCCGCGGGTGCTGGAACTGTCGGCCCAACGCAGCGCCGGGGCCCACCCGGCCAACGCGACGCCCGAACACGCCGCACAGGCTCGCGAGATTATCGGGCCGAACGCGCTGCTAGCGCCCGTGCACAACGTGGTGCTGTCCGCCGACGCCGAGGAAGCGCGGGCGATCGCGCGCACGGGGCTGGACCACTACTTCAGCCTGGCGAACTACGTACGTAGTTGGAAACGGCTAGGTTTCACCGACGCCGACCTAACGCGGCCAGGCAGCGACAAGTTGATCGACGCCGTGGTCGCCCACGGGAAGCCTGAACAAATCGCCAAGCGTCTCGGCGAGTATTTTCAGGCCGGTGCGAATCATGTCGCGATCCTGACGCTGGGCGTGTATGACACTGCATTGGCATTGCCGATATTGGCCGAGCTCGCTGGGCCACTTGGCCTGTCAGGTTAACCAGTAGACGGCGACACATAAACGCCTGCGATGACTCGCCGAGGATATTCGCAGTAGCTTCAGTCTCGCGTGTGCTGACTGCGGCGCAAAACGAAACACCCCCGGCCAGCCGCAGAGGGTGTTTCGCGCTAGTCGGAGGCTGTCACACTGCCAGACGGCTGAGGTCAGCCCAGAACGCGCGTGACCGCGGCCAGAATCAGATCCGGCCGAGCCGGAACCGGTACGCCCTGGACAAAGACGCTGGGCGTGCCGCCGACGCCGCGCGCCGTCGCACGCGCAGTCACAAAGCTGGGCCAGGGAAGGTATCTGCCCTCCTGGATCTCATGGGCGAACGTGGGATCCGTGATGCCGATGTCCCGGCCAAGAGCGATTAGCTGGTCATCTGTCAGGCCGGGACCGCCCTCGGGAGGCTGGTTTTCGAACAGGGCCTCGGCGTACTCGTTGAATCGACCGGCGTCCGACGCCGCTGCCGCCGCAGCAGCTGCACGGGTCGAATAGTGGTTCGTCGAGGCGGCGTCCAGGAAGTTCATCGGATGACGGATGAACCGAATCACCTGCCGGTCCAGCAGCAGGTTGATAGCCCCGCCGGAAGCCAGCTCGAACTGTTTGCAGAAGGGACATTGGAAGTCAATGTAGGCGTCCATGTCCACCGGGCCGGTACCGACAGCAATGCCGGACTTGTCTTCGGTGGCGCCGCGCGGGACCGGCATTTCGAGGGTCTGGTTCGGATTCATAGCCGCCATGCTGCGCGCCGTCCACCGGCGTGGCCTCGACCCAGCGGCGCAAGCCGTTCGATGTCGATTCGGCCTCGCGTGACGGGGAAGCCCGATTTGCCTCCGCACGAGCGTCGCGGTACCGGGGTCAAGCCCGAAGACCCTTAGCGGCTGACTTGCCTTTCAGCTTGTGCGCTGCCCGGTCCGCAAGTCGCGCTCATCGCGCAGCAGTGGCTGCAGGGAGCACCCCGGCTAGAAACCGGGGGTGCTCCCTGGCAGTCACCTCTAATGGTGGTGATGGCCGTGGCCGTCGTCTTCAGCCTCCGCGGGCTTGTCGACGATGGCCGTCTCGGTGGTCAGGATCATCCGCGCCACCGACGCCGCGTTGAGCACCGCGGACCGGGTGACCTTGACCGGGTCGATGACCCCGTCGGCGGCCAAGTCGCCGTACTTTAACGTCGCCGCGTTGAATCCATGCCCGACAGGCAGTTCGGCGACCTTGTTGACCACGACCGCGCCGTCCAGCCCGGCGTTGGCGGCGATCCAGTACAGCGGCGCGCTGAGCGCGTCGGAGAACACCTCGACGCCACTGGCCTCGTCACCGGACAGCGACGCCCGCAGCTCGGCAAGCGCCTTGCGGGCCTGCAAGAGTGCCGATCCACCACCCGTGACGATGCCTTCCTCCACAGCGGCTTTGGCCGCGGCAACCGCGTCCTCGACGCTTTCTTTGCGTTCCTTGAGCGCGGTCTCGGTGGCGGCGCCGACCTTGATGACGGCAACCCCGCCGGCCAGCTTGGCCAGCCGCTCTTCCAGCTTCTCGCGGTCCCAGTCGGAGTCGGTGCTCTCGATCTCGGAGCGCAGCTGCTTGGCGCGGTCGGCGATGGCCTTCGGATCGCCGCCACCCTCGACGATGATGGTGTCGTCCTTGCTGACCACCACGCGGCGGGCCGAACCGAGCACCTCGAGGCCCACCTCACGCAGCGTCAGCCCGACATCGGGGTTGACCACCTGGGCCCCGGTGACGATGGCCAAGTCCTCCAGGAAGGCCTTGCGCCGGTCGCCGAAGAACGGCGCTTTGACCGCGACCGCCTTCAGCGTCTTGCGGATCGCGTTCACGACCAGCGTCGACAGCGGCTCGCCCTCAAGGTCCTCGGCGATCACCAGCAGCGGTTTACCCGACTCGGCCACCTTCTCCAGCAACGGCAGAAAGTCCGGCAGCGAGCTGATCTTGTCGCGGTGCAACAGGATCAGGGGGTCGTCGAGCACGGCCTGCTGAGCGTCGAAATCGGTGACGAAGTATGCCGACAGAAAGCCCTTGTCGAAGCCGACGCCCTCGGTGAACTCCAGCTCGGTGTTCAAGGTCGACGACTCCTCGACGCTCACGACACCGTCGTGGCCGACCTTGGTCATGGCCTCGCCGACCAACTTGCCGATCTGCTGGTCGCGCGACGACACGGTGGCCACCTGCGCGATGCCTTTCTTGCCGGACAC
>DASQRI010000397.1:0-4583 GCA_035642975.1 Mycobacterium sp. | reverse complement strand
CCCGTCCAGCACCGACAGGTCAGCGTCGGACTCGTAGTAGATCTTCGTCATCGGAATCCCCTCTGCACCGGTGCCTGCGGGATGCACGTCCCCTGCTGCTTATCTACCGACTGGTACGGACATGTTTGGGCACGAAAAGTTACCAACCAATTTGGTCGTCGACCCCTACAAGGAATCCCGGGGTCGATGGTTATCTAGGACCGGTCCCAACACCAGGGTGATGCGCGGTTGTCCTCATTCGCTCACATCCACCCAATGACCCATACGACGCCAGTGGCACCGGATAACACCGGTGACTATTGCGCGGTACGGATGACAAAGGCGTCGGTGTTCTCGTCGTAACGGACCGCTTCGTCCACGAACAGTTCCCCAACCGTGTGGCCGTCCTCAGCTACCGCAATAAAGGTGGCTTCCTCGTCGTCGTATGTCACCGATCCTTGCACGAACATCGCTGCGACCTCGCGCCCATCCGCTCCGAAAACGACAAGCTTCAACCCCCCGGCGTCCTTGAGGTACTGCGCCGCTTCGACACGTGTCGTGACCATCGCTGGGGTTCCTCTCTGCTGATGCATTGGTTGCAGCAGAGTATTCCCGAGAGCAGTACCCAACCGGGTGGGAAAATCGGCGGGCAGCACCTTCACCGCGTCGTGACGGCACAGCCGAGGATTCCGGACCAGATAGACCTCGCCCATGCCACCGGAGGCGAGGAGCCGGACGATCCTGTATCTGGCGAACGCCTCACCAATCGGGAGCGGCACCGCCGACGCCGCCCGGCGGCTGAGGCAGAATCGAGCGATGAAGCCAGCCGGTGTACACCATGTCGCCATCTGCGTCGCCGACGCGCACAAGGGTCTCGCCTTCTACCGCGACGTGCTCGGCATGACGCAGCTGCCGCGCCCCGATCTCGGCCCCGGGTACTGGCTCGACGCCGGCGGCCAGCAGGTGCACCTGATGGAATCCGACACCCAGCCACTCGGTGCAAACCACTTTGCGATCCGAGTCGACGATATCGATGCCGCTATCAGCGACCTGCAAGAGCAGGGCGTCGAGGTGCAGCGGATCCCATTTATCCCGGGCGCCGGCCACCAGGCCTTCCTGCACGATCCGTTCGGCAACTTGCTCGAGCTGAATCAGCCGGAATAGCTTGCGCACACCGGCGGAGCGCTCCCCCGTCAAGGGTGAGCAGGTGGCCGTGAAGCCCGGCGGCTTGCACCGGCGACTTCTCAACATTGCATCGAGGCTTGACAGGCACCTCTTGTGGATCAATCTGTCGTGGTTGGCAGGCCGAGCTTGACCAAGGTCGCCGGGCCGGCGACACCGTCGTCTGTGAGGCCCACGCGCGCCCTGATCGCAAGCCTCGATAAGCTCGGTGACGCGGTTCAGCCGCGCTGTCCTCCGAAAAGTATTGAAAGCAGCGGGGTTCGGGTTACATCCGCGCTCAACGCGGTGGCCCGGTCAGGTAACTACCAGGCCAGATCAAAGAACGGAACGAGAGGAGTTTTGACGTGACGCTCTCGAATCTAACGATCAAGACGACCGCAGCAGGAGCCGCCGGTATCGCGGCGGCAGGCGCAACCGCAAACGGCTCGTCACCGGACCCGTCGTGCCCCCGTCGAACGGTCCTGAAGCTACCGCTACTGCTGGCAGGGGGCACTGCGTTGGCCCGCGCACCGCGCGCCTCGGCGGAACAGCCAAGTCGGTGGTCACCTGACCGTGCCAACCGCTGGTATCAAGCGCAAGGTTGGCTCGTCGGCGCGAACTACATCACCTCAAACGCCATCAATCAGCTTGAGATGTTTCAGCCCGGCACCTACGACCCCCGGCGCATCGATACCGAGCTGGGCTGGGCACGGTTTCACGGGCTCAACAGTGTGCGGGTCTTTCTCCATGATCAGCTCTGGGCCCAGGATTCCCGAGGCTTCCAACAGCGTCTAGCGCAGTTTGTCGGCATCGCGGCGCGCCATCGCATCAAGCCACTGTTCGTCTTCTTTGACTCGTGTTGGGACCCGTTCCCCACGCCAGGTCCGCAGCGCGCGCCAAGGCCTGGGGTTCACAACTCGGGCTGGGTGCAGAGCCCGGGCGCTGAACGCCTTGGCGACCCTCGCTACACCCGCGTCCTGCACGACTACGTCACGGCAGTGTTGACCCAATTCCGCACTGATGATCGCGTTTTGGGTTGGGACCTGTGGAACGAGCCCGACAATCCCGCACGCGTGTATCGCGAGGTCGAGAGGAAAGACAAGCAAGAGCGTGTCGCAGACCTGCTCCCCCAGGTGTTCCGGTGGGCGCGGTCAGTTGATCCTGGTCAACCATTGACGAGTGCCGTCTGGCATGGGGACTGGGGAGATCCCCAGCAGCGCAGCGCGATCAGTGGCATTCAACTGAACAATGCTGACGTGATCACATTCCACTGCTATGACGAACCCGCGGGCTTTGAGTCCCGGATCAGTGAGCTTTCCCCACTAGGGCGCCCGATCCTGTGCACGGAGTACATGGCTCGGACTCTGGGCAACACTGTTGAGGGAATCCTGCCAATCGCCAAGCGGTACAACATTGGTGCACTCAATTGGGGTTTGGTCGCCGGGAAGACTCAGACCTATTTCCCCTGGGACTCATGGGATCATCCGTACACAACGATTCCAGAAGTCTGGTTTCACGACCTGCTACGACCCGAGGGATGGCCCTATGAGGGTAGCGAAATGGACGCCATTGATGGGCTGACCGGCCTCTCGGGCCCTCGGGTGCAAAGTTGCTAGGTCTACAACGAAACTCCTAGCTGGTCGGACCTGAAAAAGTCGGTGCGTCGGCCACCGCTGGATCTCGTTGAGCAGGAGCGCGGGGCCGTTCGAGTACCGGCCCCAAGCTGAGCCCACGGAGAGTGCCGAGGGACGGAAGGAGAAACAACCATGTTGAAGATGCTCATATGCGGTGGTTGAGTTTGGCGGCGATGACGGTGAGCTCGTCCTGGGTGAACGTGGACAGGTCGGCGTTCCTGTGCAGGTATTGGCGCAGCAGCCGGTTGATGTTCTCGTTGGTACCGCGCTGCCATGGGTCTAAATGACGAGTCCGGCGGGTGCTGACGTCTACGGGGAGGAGCGACCTCGCCGACCGAACGACAGCAGGTGCATGAGTGCGACGACTACGGCTCCGACGACCAATCCAATCACCGCGGACGCTCCGGTGTTGACCAACCAGGCCAGCACGCCGCCGGCGGACTCGACACCGTGGTGAACCTGATCCTCGACGTGGTGAACCAAGCCGTACGGAGTGTGCCAGCCGAGGTGGTCACTGCCCGCTAGCAGGATGTGGCCGCCCACCCAGAGCATCGCCACCGTCCCGACCGCTGAGAGCGCTGAGAGCAGTTTGGGCATCCCGGCGACCAGGCCCCGGCCGACCTTCTGCCCGATTCGGGATGCCGTCTGAGTGAGGTGCAGCCCGACGTCGTCCATCTTGACGACGACGGCGACGACGCCGTACACCACAGCGGTGAGGGCCAGGGCAACGACGATGAGGATGATGAGCCGCGGCACGAACGCCTGGTCGGCCACCTCGTTGAGGGCGATCACCATGATCTCGGCGGACAGGATCAAGTCGGTCCGGATCGCCCCGGTCACCACGTCATGCTCGGCGACCGGCGCGGCGTCGTCGGCGTCATGACCGCGGATAGTGCCCCACACCTTGTCGGCGCCTTCGTAGCACAGGTATATGGCGCCGAGCATCAGGATCGGGGTCACCAGCCACGGCGCGAACTGACTTAGGAGCATTGCGGCGGGCAGGATCAACAGCAGCTTGTTGCGCAGGGATCCGATCGCGATGCGTTTGATGATGGGCAACTCGCGCTCGGCAGCGATCCCGTGGACGTATTGCGGTGTCACCGCGGTGTCATCAATGACCACTCCGGCGGCCTTGGCGGTCGTGCGGCCGGTGGCGGCGGCCAGTCGTGCGAGAACCGCGACGTCGTCGAGGAGTCCGAAAAGACCCCCACTCATCGCGTCTCCGCCATTGCATCGGAGGGTACCCTCGGCTGCCCTCAACTATCCTCGTCGGATCGAGGATGCACCGCTCGCACAAGCCTTACGCCAGTTGCGCTATCCCGGTTCGTTCGCCCGCGTTTCAGCGGCCCTTGTGTTGTGGAGCTGCCGGGAATCGAAGACGCATATAACGCGGTTGAGCTGCGAAAATGAAACATGCGTCAGCACTGCGCGACATGGGAAAACACGGACGGACATGAGCTAGGTGCTGACCACCGTCAGCACGCCCCTAACATCTGAGTCGAGCTCTGCGGTCTCGTTACCCTCTGACGACGAAGCTCTAGCTAGAAGACACTGCGCAGCGCGATGACGACCGAGGCCAATCGCGCGCCACTGACGATTCCGGACGAACGTTCCGAATAACGGCCAACCTCGCCCTCCGGTCAAGACAGACGGCACCGGGCTGTAAGACCAAAGGCCAACGCTCAAGACTGATGACGTTGAAGCGCGCGTAGCCGTTCCCTCGACGAGTTCTGGTGTAGAACATGAGCAACGGTCGGATGTCGCTCACCGCAACGTCCTAGAGGACCGTCTTAAGGAGTCTTGATGTCC
>DASQRI010000396.1:0-6323 GCA_035642975.1 Mycobacterium sp. | reverse complement strand
ACGGCGCCGCAGCGTGATGGCGGCCTACCGCTGCCCCGGCTGCGGCTACGTCTATGACGAAGCCAAAGGCGCTGCACGGGAAGGATTTCCAGCCGGAACTCGGTGGGATGAGCTCCCCGACGACTGGTCCTGCCAGGACTGTGCGGTCCGCGAAAAGCTCGACTTCGAATATCTGCGTCCGATGACGACGCGTGCCGGCACGGCACGAGGAGGAGTCGGACCATCAACGGAGGTAACGAAATGACTGACTACAAACTGTTCCGCTGCATCCAGTGCGGCTTCGAGTACGACGAGGCGTTGGGCTGGCCCGAAGACGGGATCGCGCCCGGCACCCGCTGGGACGAGGTCCCCGAGGACTGGAGCTGCCCGGACTGCGGCGCCGCGAAAGCCGACTTCGAGATGGAAGAAGTCGCGCGTTCGTGAGCCTGCCCGCTACTGTCGCGCGTGTGAAGAGGGTCCCGTACGCCGAGGCGTCGAGGGCCCTCTTGCGCGATTCGGTGCTCGACGCGATGCGTGAGTTGCTGCTCAGCCGTGACTGGTCGGCGATCACGCTGGCCGACGTGGCCCGCGCCGCGGGCATCAGCAGGCAGACCATCTACAACGAGTTCGGATCACGGCAAGGCCTTGCCCAGGGCTACGCGCTGCGACTAGCGGATCGCCTGGTGAACGCCGTCGAAGACGCCATCTACGCCAACGTGGGCGACGTCTACGCGGCCTTCCTGCAGGGATTCCGGTCGTTTTTCACCGAGTCGGCCGCCGACCCGCTGGTGATCTCACTGCTCACCGGCGCGGCCAAGCCCGACCTGCTGCAGATCATCACGACCGACAGCGGGCCGATCATCACGCACTGCTCTACCCGTCTGACGTCGTCGTTCATGCACAGCTGGCTGCGTGCCAGCGAGGAGGATGCCGGCATGCTGGCCCGCGCCATCGTCCGGTTGGCGATGAGCTACGTGTCGATGCCGCCGGAGGCCGACCACGACGTCGCGGCGGACCTGGCGCGCCTGATGACCCCGGCGGCCGAGCGTTACGGGGAGCTTCGCGACGACGCGGGCCCGTAGGCCCGAGGTGGGGGCACCTCCCGCTTGCGGGGGAGAGCGGAGCCATCGGCTGGGCCGATGCGAGCCAGTGGGCCGCTGGTGGGACCACCCGCGAGGGCGGGGAACCGGAGCAATAGGCTTGGTGCAGCATCCCTAGTCGCACCCGGGAGCGCGCCGCGACTAATATGTAACCAAGCTAATTAGTTGACCGAAGGAATGGGTAGTAGATGACGACGACCGAACAGCAGCTGACCCCCGACGTCGTAAACGGGCTTGACTTCAAGGTGGCCGACCTGTCGTTGGCAGATTACGGCCGCCGCGACATCGAGCTCTCCGAGCAGGAGATGCCGGGCCTGATGTCGCTGCGCCGCGAGTACCACGACGTTCAGCCGCTCAAAGGTGCCCGCATCTCGGGTTCGCTGCACATGACCGTGCAGACCGCCGTGCTGATCGAGACGCTGGTCGAACTCGGCGCGCAGGTCCGCTGGGCGTCCTGCAACATCTTCTCCACCCAGGACCACGCCGCCGCTGCGGTGGTCGTCGGCCCGCACGGCACCGCGGAGGAGCCCAAGGGTGTGCCGGTGTACGCGTGGAAGGGTGAGACGCTCGAGGAGTACTGGTGGGCAGCCGAGCAGGTTCTGACGTGGCCCGATGTTGATGGCGCCGCCGCGCCCGCGAACCTGATCCTGGACGACGGTGGCGACGCCACCATGTTGGTGCTGCGTGGCGCGCAGTACGAGAAGGCCGGCGTGGTGCCGCCCGACGACGAGGACGACTCCGCCGAGCACCGGGTGTTCCTGAGCCTGCTGCGCAAGCGCTTCGAGACCGACAAAGACAAGTGGACCAAGATCGCGGCGTCGATCAAGGGCGTCTCCGAGGAGACCACCACCGGCGTGCTGCGGCTCTACCAGTTCGCCGCCGCCGGCGACCTGGCGTTCCCGGCGATCAACGTCAACGACTCGGTCACCAAGTCCAAGTTCGACAACAAGTACGGCTGCCGGCACTCGCTGATCGACGGCATCAACCGCGGCACCGACGTGCTGATCGGCGGCAAGAAGGTGCTGGTCTGCGGCTACGGCGACGTGGGCAAGGGTTCGGTGGACTCGCTGGCCGGCCAGGGCGCTCGGGTGACCGTTACCGAGATCGACCCGATCAACGCGCTGCAGGCGCTGATGGAGGGCCACGACGTCAAGCGGGTGGAGGACGTGATCGGCGAGGCCGACATCATCGTCACCACCACCGGCAACAAGGACATCATCACCCTCGAGCACATGAAGGCGATGAAGGACAAGGCGATCCTGGGCAACATCGGCCACTTCGACAACGAGATTCAGATCGCCAGACTGGAGAAGTCCGGCGCCACCAAGGTCAACATCCGCCCGCAGGTCGACCTGTGGACCTTCCCCGACACCGGCAAGTCGATCATCGTGCTCTCCGAAGGCCGGCTGCTGAACCTGGGGAACGCCACCGGACACCCGTCGTTCGTGATGAGCAACAGCTTCTCCAACCAGGTCATCGCCCAGATCGAGCTGTGGACCAAGAACGACGAGTACGACAACGAGGTCTACCGGCTGCCCAAGCACCTCGACGAGAAGGTGGCCCGTATCCACGTGGAAGCGCTCGGCGGCGAGCTGACCAAGCTCACCAAGGAGCAGGCCGAATACATCGGCGTCGACGTCGACGGACCGTACAAGCCGGACCACTACCGCTACTGACCCGGCGCCCAACGTCACGCCAGCGTGGCTTTCGGCGTCGAGTGTCACGCCAGCGTGACGGCCAGCGACTCGATAGGCTCGCGCCGTGCTGATCGCTATCGAAGGGGTCGACGGCGCGGGCAAACGGACGCTCACGCAGGGCCTGCGGGCGGCTTTCGAAGCCGCCGGCCGGTCGGTGGCCACCCTGGCTTTCCCGCGTTACGGGCAGTCGGTGGCCGCCGATGTCGCCGCCGAGGCGCTACACGGCCAACATGGTGACCTCGCGTCGTCGGTGTATGCGATGGCGATGCTGTTCGCGCTGGACCGCGCCGGCGGGGCCGACAAGATCCGTGAACTCTGCGGTGGCCACGACGTAGTGATCCTGGACCGCTACGTGGCGTCCAACGCCGCCTACAGCGCCGCGCGTCTGGACCAGCAGGCCGACGGCGAGATGGTCGGCTGGGTGCACGAGATCGAGTACCAACGACTGCAGCTCCCCGTACCGGATTGGCAAGTGCTGCTTGGGGTTACGGCTGAACTTGCCGACCAGCGGGCCCGCCATCGGGCCGGTCAGGATGCCGGCCGGGCGCGGGATGCCTACGAACGCGACAGCGAGCTGCAGCAACGCACCGGCGCCGTGTACGCCGGCCTGGCCGCCGCGGGCTGGGGCGGGCGCTGGTTGGTGGTCGACGAACGGGTCGAACCCGGCCGGCTGGCGGCCGATTTGATGGCCTAGCGCAGGTAATTGGGCGCCGCTCCTCCCCATCGCTTCGCTCTGCATCGTCGCCGGCACTCGCCTGGCCGGGCGGAGCTGGGGTAATCGGTGGAAGAAACACGCGTGTGGCAGCTCCGTTTTGTCGCGATCTGGTGACACCATGGACACCATGAGGCAAAGGATTCTCGTGGTCGACGACGACGCTTCGCTGGCCGAGATGCTGACCATTGTGCTGCGGGGGGAAGGTTTCGACACCGCAGTCATCGGTGATGGCACCCAGGCGCTGACCGCAGTGCGCGAGCTGCGGCCCGATCTGGTGCTGCTGGATTTGATGTTGCCGGGCATGAACGGCATCGACGTGTGCCGGGTGCTGCGCGCCGATTCCGGTGTTCCGATCGTGATGCTCACGGCCAAGACCGACACCGTGGATGTGGTGCTCGGCCTGGAGTCGGGCGCCGACGACTACATCATGAAGCCGTTCAAGCCCAAGGAGCTGGTCGCCCGGGTGCGGGCGCGGCTGCGGCGCAACGACGACGAGCCCGCCGAGATGCTGTCGATCGCTGACGTGGACATCGACGTGCCCGCGCACAAGGTGACTCGCAACGGCGAACAGATCTCCCTGACGCCGCTGGAGTTCGACCTTTTGGTCGCGTTGGCGCGCAAACCGCGTCAGGTGTTTACTCGTGATGTGCTGCTCGAACAGGTCTGGGGATACCGACACCCGGCGGACACGCGTTTGGTGAACGTGCACGTCCAGCGTCTGCGCGCCAAGGTCGAAAAAGACCCCGAGAACCCGACCGTTGTCCTGACCGTTCGAGGAGTGGGTTACAAGGCCGGACCGCCGTGATCCCAGAGCCTCGCGGTGCTGCGGAGCTGCGCCGCTGATGTGGGGCTCAAGGCCACGTATGCGCGGTCGTTCCGGCCGCACCGGCCCGCTGATGCGGGGAATGGGGGCGTTGAGTCGAGCCCTGGGCGTGGCTTGGCGCCGCTCGTTGCAGCTTCGGGTGGTCGCTCTGACGCTCGGCATGTCCCTGGCGGTGATCCTGGTGCTCGGCTTCGTGCTGACCAGTCAGGTCACCAACCGCGTACTTGACGTCAAGGTCCGTGCGGCCACTGATCAGATCGAGCGGGCTCGCAACACGGTCAGCGGGATCGTCAGTGGGGAAGAGGCGCGCTCGCTGGACAGCAGCCTGCAGCTGGCCCGCAATACGTTGACGTCGAAAACCGATCAGACCTCCGGTGCCGGTATGGCGGGTACGTTCGACGCCGTCCTGGTGGTGCCCGGGTACGGTCCGAGGCCCGCCGCCTCGGCCGGGCCCGTCGACCAATTGCCCGACACGCTGCGTGACTTCGTCAAGGCCGGGCAGGTGGCCTACCAGTACGCCACGGTGCACACCGAGGGTTTCTCGGGTCCGGCGCTGGTCATCGGCACCCCGACGTCGTCGCGGGTGACCAACCTCGAGCTCTACCTGATCTTTCCGCTGGGCAACGAGCAAAGCACGATCGCACTGGTCCGGGGCACCATGGCCACCGGCGGGGTGGTGTTGATGGTGCTGCTGGCTCTGATCGCGTGGATGGTCACCCGGCAGGTGGTGGTGCCGGTTCGGGCCGCCGCGCGGACCGCTGAGCGATTCGCCGACGGCCACCTGTCCGAGCGGATGCCGATCAACGGCGAAGACGACATGGCCCGGCTGGCGGTGTCGTTCAACGACATGGCCGAGAGCCTGTCTCGGCAGATCGCCCAGCTCGAGGAATTCGGTAGCCTGCAGCGCCGCTTCACCTCTGACGTCAGCCACGAACTACGGACGCCGCTGACCACCGTGCGGATGGCCGCCGACCTGATCTACGACCACAGCGAGGACCTCGACCCGGCGCTGCAACGGTCCACCGAGCTGATGGTCAATGAACTGGACCGATTCGAGTCGCTGCTGAGCGACCTGCTGGAAATCTCCCGCCACGATGCGGGTGTCGCGGAGTTGTCGGTCGAGGCGGTCGACCTGCGCACCACCGTGCAAAGCGCGCTGGGCAACGTGGGCCACCTGGCCGAAGAGGCAGGGATCGAGCTGCAGGTGGACCTGCCCACCGAAGAGGTGATCGCCGAGGTCGACGCGCGCCGGGTGGAACGGATCCTGCGCAATCTGATCGCCAACGCCATCGACCACGCCGAGCACAAACCGGTGCAGATCCGGATGGGCGTCGACGAAGACACCGTCGCCGTCACCGTCCGCGACCACGGCGTGGGCCTGCGGCCCGGCGAGGAGAAGCTGGTGTTCAGCCGGTTCTGGCGCTCGGACCCGTCGCGGGTGCGGCGGTCCGGCGGGACGGGGCTGGGGCTGGCGATCAGCATCGAGGACGCCCGCCTGCACCAGGGCAGGCTCGAGGCGTGGGGCGAACCGGGCAAGGGTGCCTCCTTCCGGCTGACCCTTCCCCTGGTGCGCGGGCATAAGGTCACCACCAGTCCGCTGCCGATGAAACCGATTGCCCCAGAACGCAAGGAGCGTCAGCTTCGGCCGCGAGAGCACGCCGAGAGGGGCGCGTGATGCGGCAGCTGACCGCGCTGCTAGTCGCCCTGGCCGTCGTGATCGCAGGCTGCGCCGGAGTGCCGAGCGCGTCGGCGCCGCAGGCCATCGGCACCGTCGAGCGACCGGCACCGTCGAACCTGCCCAAGCCGACCCCGGGCATGGATCCCGACGTGGTGCTGCGCGAATTCCTCAAGGCCACAGCCGATCCGGCGAACCGGCATCTGGCCGCGCGGCAGTTCCTGACCCAGTCGGCGTCCAACGCCTGGGATGACGCCGGCAGCTCGCTACTGATCGACCACGTGGTGTTCGTGGAAACCCGTGGCGCCGAACGGGTTTCGGCGAACATGCGGGC
>DASQRI010000395.1:0-6641 GCA_035642975.1 Mycobacterium sp. | reverse complement strand
ATCCTGCGCGAGGGATTCAACGTCCACGGGCTCAACACTGCCGCAACCCTGTGGTGCTCAGCCGCGGTCGGCGTGCTCGCGGCAAGCGGGCATCTGCTGTTCGCGCTGATCGCCACCGGCACGATTGTCGGAATTCACCTGTTGGGACGCCCCCTGGGCCGTCTCATCGACCGCGACAACGGGGTCGAGGAGGACGAGGACAATCGGCCGTACCAACTGCAGCTGATCTGTCGGCCCAAGTCGGAAAAGTACGCCCGGGCCCAGATCGTCCAGCACACCGCCGGTGGCGACTTTGTGTTGCGCGGCATCCACACTGGCCGTAGCGCCGACGACAGCATCGTCTTGACCGCGTACCTGCTCAGCGACGGCCACGCGCCGGGCCGGCTCGAGCAGCTCGTCGCGGATCTGTCTCTGCAGGAGGGCGTCCAGGCGGTGCACTGGTATGCCGGCGAGCAAGACGACCCGATGCCCAGGGCGCCGCAAACGGATTAACGAACGTCGTAGGGTATGGGATGTGAACGCGGTCGCGGGTTTCCTAGCCGTGCTGCCCGCCCAGATGCGGGACCCGGTGTTGTTCGCGATTCCTTTTTTTGTCTTGCTGTTGATTTTGGAGTGGACAGCGGCGCGCAAACTCGAGCGCATCGAGCGGGAAGCAAACGCGCAAGCCGCCAACGATAACCGCCCATCCGCCCGCCGGGGCTCGGGCGCCTACCTGACCGCCGATTCCTGGGCAAGCATCTGGATGGGATTGGTTTCGGTCGCCACCACCGCCAGCTGGAAGTTCATTGCTCTGCTCGGCTATGCCGCGATCTACGCCTACCTTGCGCCGTGGCACCTACCGGTGACGCGCTGGTACACGTGGGTTATCGCGATCCTCGGAGTCGACCTGCTGTATTACTGCTATCACCGCACCGCGCACCGGGTTCGGCTGATCTGGGCCACCCATCAGGCCCACCACTCCAGCCAATACTTCAATTTCGCCACCGCGCTGCGCCAGAAATGGAACAACAGCGGCGAGATCCTGATGTGGATCCCGTTGCCGCTGTTGGGTATTCCACCCTGGATGGTTTTCGTCAGTTTCTCGATCAACCTGATCTACCAGTTCTGGGTGCACACCGAGCGGATCGGCAGAATGTGGGCGCCTTTCGAATTCGTCTTCAACACGCCTTCACATCACCGAGTGCACCACGGCATGGACGCTGAATACCTCGACAAGAACTACGCCGGGATTTTCATCGTCTGGGACCGGCTGTTCGGCAGCTTCCGGCAGGAGACATTCCGTCCGCATTACGGGCTGACCAAGCAGGTGAATACGTTCAACGTCTGGAAACTACAGACACACGAATACCTGGCTATCGCCCGCGATTTGCGGTCGGCGACGCGTCTGCGCGACCGGCTGGGCTACGTCTTCGGGCCCCCGGGCTGGCAGCCCGCGACGGCCATCCGGCCCGATGTCTCCACACCGCTGGCTCCTTCTCGATAGCCGCCGCATCGGTGTGAGCCATCGTTCATCCAGCGTTTTTATTGCAGCGAGCCGAAAGCCCCCACGGCTGAGCCAAGATCAGTAAGCTCCGCCTCGTCGTACAGTTCTACGACGCCCGGCCGGTATGCGCCCGGGCCGCGATCACTAGGAGGCAATGCAGTGGGAGACACGCTCACCGGAGGACAGAAACTTGTCAAGGGTGAATCGCTTACCTCAAGCAACGGGGCCTACACCCTGACGTTGCAAGACGACGGGAACCTGGTCTTGGCATCGCGCGGCCACGCGATCTGGGCTTCTGGAACCGACGGCCAAGACGTGGTCCGCGCCGAGGTCCAAAGCGATGGCAACTTTGTTCTGTACACCGCCGACAAGCCGGTGTGGCACACCGACACCAAAGGCAAGAAGAACCCAAGGCTGGTCCTCCAAGACGACCGCAATCTGGTGCTGTACGGCGCCGACGGACCGGCATGGTCGACTAAGACCGAGACCGACGCGCCGCCGCCGCCCGAGCCGGAAGCCGCACCGGCAGCCGAGGCCGAGCACGAGCACCCCGCCGAGGAAGCTGCTGCGCCGGCACCCGAGCCCGAACCCGCCGCGCGGACGTACACCGTCGAATCCGGCGACACGCTGTGGGCGATCTCCGAGCGGTTCTACGGTGACGGCAGCAAGTACCAGGTCATCGCCGACGCCAGTGGCATCTCCAACCCGGATCTGATCCAGCCGGGACAGGTGCTGACTATTCCGTGATCCAAGGAGCGCGGCCCGGGGCCCGATAAGCCCGGGCCGCCGTGCTGCCAACCGATCGGCTCTCCGGCGTTACCGCGGATATTGTCGGGTCGGTAGCCTAGAGCCGGCCGGCGACGCGCCGGCCCCGACGGATCGGAGTCGAGGGTGCGCCGACCGGCCGTCCGTGCTTTCGCCGCGACCGTCACCGCCGCGGTCGTGGCTGCCTGTTTCCCGGCGACAGCCAACGCCGACCCTGTGCCGGTCTACCCCGGCATGGAGATCCACCAGGGCACTCACCTGTGCACACTGGGCTATGTCGACCCGCGACTGCGGGTGGCTTTCACTGCCGGGCATTGCCGCGGCGACGGACCAGTGACGGACAAGGACAACAAGCTCATCGGCAACCTGGCGACGTTCCGGGACAACACACCCAACGGAGCGTTCGTGAAAACCGACCAGGAGATCGCCGATTACGAGTCGATCGTGCTGGCCAATGACGTCACGCCGAACAACGTCCTGCCCGGTGGACGGGTACTGCAGTCGGACCCGGGCCTCGTCGTGACTCTCGGCGAACCCGTCTGCCATTTCGGCATTATCACCGGCGAAAGCTGCGGGACCGTCGAAGCCGTCAACAACGGCTGGTTCACGATGGGGCATGGCACTGTGAGCCAGCAGGGTGACTCCGGCGGACCGGCCTACATCACCAGCCCGAACGGACCCGCGCGGATCGTCGGGATATTCAACAGCGTTTGGGGCGGACTCCCGGCGGCGGTGTCGTGGCAGTCCACCACCCAGGACATCCGCGAGGATGTGGGAATCGGCGGTCCAGCGATTTAGCGGCTCACGCGCGATGCATCAGCGTGAAAACCGGGATCGACGGCGCCGCAGCCCGTAGCTCCTGATCGCTCGCGTCGGGCGTCAACCCAGCGAAGTGACCCTTGACCTCCCAGTACCACCGGTCCAGGTATCGCCTCAGGATCTCTGGCTTCGCCGAGTCGACCACCTCGGTGGCGCGGAGTCGCCGACGACGCCAGCGCGGCCCCATTTCGACGGATCCGGCGGCGCGGACGTTGCGCACCCATTGGGTGGTGCCGCGTGGCGACACCAGGTAGTCGACGTCGCCGATGGTCAGCAGGTTGACCACCACGCCGCGAGATTTTCCCGTTTTGCGGCCGCGCACCCGAAGTGCCCGGGTGCCGGCGATGCTGACGCCCGATTCGGCCAGCCAGCGGATCAGCACGTTGGCGGCCCGGGCCGCCCGTTGGGGTTCGTCGTATCGGATCGACATGGCACGTCCTTTCGGAGTTCGTTTAGAGAGCAGTGCTCTCTTCCGCTAATACCGTGACACACCGGACGCGAGAAATCAAGAGCACTGATCTCTGCTGTGTCAAACTAGGTCGATGGCGAAGCGGCGCGAATCGCGCGAGCGCATCGAGGCACAGATCATCGATCTCGGCCGGCGCCATCTGGTCGAGCACGGCGCGACGGGGCTGTCGCTGCGCGCCATCGCCCGCGACCTCGGCATGGTGTCGTCGGCGGTCTATCGGTACGTGTCCAGCCGCGACGAATTGCTGACGTTGTTGCTGGTCGACGCCTATTCCGATCTCGCCGACACGGTGGATCGCGCCCGCGAAGCTATACCCGATATGTGGAGCGACGACGTCATCGCGATCGCGCATGCCGCCCGCGACTGGGCCACCACCCACCCGGCGAGCTGGGCACTGCTGTACGGCAGCCCGGTGCCCGGCTACCACGCACCGGCCGAGCGAACGGTCGGTCCGGGGACGCGGGTGGTCGGCGCTTTGCTCGACGCCGTCGCCGCGGGCATCGCGACCGGCGACATCAAATTATCGAATTCCCCAGCGCCACAACCGATGTCATCAGACTTCGAACGACTGAGGCAGGAATTCGGGTTTCCCGGTGACGATCCCGTCGTCGCCAAATGTTTCGCGGTTTGGGCCGGCGTCGTCGGTGCGATCAGCCTCGAGGTGTTCGGACAGTACGGCGCCGACACGCTGAGCGACCCCCGGGCGGTGTTCGACACCCAGGTTCGGCTGCTGGTCGGCGTGCTGACCCAGCCTGATGTCGACGCGACGCCGTACCGGGAGTCATCGCTGAATTAGAACGTGTTCAGCGGCCGCTGTCGGGGCCGAAGCACCTGGTGGTGGCAACACTGTTGTGACGTTTCAGCCGGGGCGGGCGCTCGACTATCCTGCGAGGCGATGAGCCTTTCCTTCGGATCCCCGGTACAGATCGCCTGGGCGACCCACGACCTGAGGGCCACCGAAACGGCTCTCACCGGCCTGTTAGGTGTCAAGAAGTGGGTGCGGCTGCCTGATGTGCACTTCGCGCCGGACGCTTGCAGCTACCTCGGCAGACCGGCCGACTTCGTGGCCAGCATTTCGCTGAGCTATCTCGGCGACACGCAACTGGAGCTCATCGAGCCGGTGCGCGGCCCTAATATCTATAGTGACTTCCTGCGGGACAACGGGCCGGGCCTGCACCACATCTGCGTCGAGGCCGACAGCCTCGAGGACTTCGACGCCACGCTGGCCACCGCCACCGAGCAGGGCGCGGAGGTGGCGCAGCAGGGCGTGATGCCCGGTGGGTTGCGGTTCGCCTATCTGGCCGCCCCGCAGGCCGGGGTTCCGTTCCTGGAGATCGCGCACTTCTCAACCGAGATGCGGCAGTTCTTCGACTACATCAAGCAGGAGCAGCGGTGAGCACCGAGATACCAGCAACTTTCGGCATCGACGACGTGTCGTCATGGTCGGACGACGTCGACGTCGTGGTGATCGGCTTCGGCATCGCGGGCGGCTGCGCGGCGGTCAGCGCGGCTGCTGCCGGCGCGCGGGTGCTGGTGCTGGAGCGTGCGGCCGCCGCCGGCGGCACGACCGCGCTCGCCGGCGGCCACTTCTATCTCGGTGGCGGCACCGCCGTCCAGCAGGCCACCGGGCATCCCGACTCGCCCGACGAGATGTACAAGTATCTCGTCGCGGTGTCGCGTCAACCCGATCACGAGAAGATCCGTGCCTATTGCGACGGCAGCGTGGATCACTTCAACTGGTTGGAGGACTTGGGTTTTCAGTTTGAGCGTAGCTATTTCCCGGGCAAGGCGGTGATCCAGCCCAACACCGAGGGGCTGATGTACACCGGCAACGAGAAGGTCTGGCCATTCCTCAACCAGGCGGTACCTGCTCCGCGGGGGCACAAGGTGCCGGTGCCCGGAGACACCGGCGGCGCCAGCATGGTCGTCGAGTTACTGCTCAAACGCGCGAGCAGCCTGGGCGTGCAAATCCGCTACGAGACCGGTGCCACCGGGTTGATCACCGACACGTCGGGAGCCGTGACCGGTGTGACATGGAAACAGTTCTCCGAAACCGGTGCTATCCGGGCGAAGTCGGTGATCATCGCCGCCGGCGGGTTCGTGATGAATCCGGAAATGGTGGCCACCTACACGCCGAAGCTGGCCGAGAAGCCATTCGTCTTGGGCAACACCTACGACGACGGGCTGGGCATCCGGATGGGCGTCTCGGTCGGCGGCGCCACCGAGCACATGGATCAGATCTTCATCACCGCGCCGCCTTATCCGCCGTCGATACTGCTCACCGGCATCGTCGTCAACAAGCTCGGTCAGCGGTTCGTCGCGGAGGACTCCTACCATTCGCGGACCGCGGGATTCATCATGGAACAGCCCGACAGTGCCGCCTTTTTAATCGTCGACGAAGCACATCTGCAACCGCCGGAGATGCCGCTGGTCCCGTTGATCGACGGCTGGGAGAAGGTAGCCGACATGGAAGCGGCGCTCGGGATACCTGAAGGCAATCTCGTTGCGACACTGGATCATTACAACACCCACGCTGCGCGTGGCGAGGATCCCGATTTCCACAAGCAGCCGGAGTTCCTTGCGCCGCAAGATAAAGGGCCGTGGGGTGCATATGACTTGTCGTTGGGCAAGGCTATGTACGCCGGGTTCACCATCGGTGGGCTGACCACCTCGGTGGACGGCCAGGTGCTACGCGAGGATGGCACCGCTATCGGCGGCCTGTACGCGGTGGGCGCGTGCGCGTCCAACATCGCGCAGGATGGCAAGGGCTACGCGAGTGGCACACAGCTCGGTGAAGGCTCGTTCTTCGGGCGCCGCGCCGGAGCGCACGCGGCCGGCAAGGCCGGGGGCGCATAGGCGCGTGAAGACCCAGCGTCGGTACGCACGCGGCCGGCAAGGCCGGGGGCAGGTAAAGACTCAGACCGTGGCGGGCTCATCCTCCAGCGGGCCCAGCCGCCATTGGCCTTCCCCGAGCAGCTCAAGGCGCTGATTGTGGTGATGTTCGACGGTGCTGCGGTGACTGACGCTGACCAGGATGGTGTCCGGCAACTCGCTGCGCAGTAGCCGGTACATCGCCAACTCCAGGCCCTCATCCATCGCCGAGGT
>DASQRI010000394.1:0-2159 GCA_035642975.1 Mycobacterium sp. | reverse complement strand
ATCGTCGAGCTGGCGCTGGCGCATGCCCGTCGCGTCGACAGTGATCGCTTGGAGGCGTTCTGGAAGCAGGCCATGCGACTGCGGGATCTGCTGAAATTCGACTTCTACTTTGCTGATTCGGCGGCTTTCCGGCAGAACATCGCCGAAGAGATGGCGTGGCACGAGGATTGGGAAGCTCACATCGCCGGGGGCGGCGCCGAGATCGACGCGATGCTGTACGCGAAGCGACCGCTGATGTCGGACGCGATGTTGAGGGTGTTCTTCGAGGCCTACGAGATCGTGGCTGATGTGTTGCGCGATGCGCCGGCCGATATCGGCGAGAAGGAACTCACCCAGTTGGCGCTCGGCGTCGGCCGCCAGTACGTCGCGCAAGGCCGGGTGCGCAGCAGTGAGCCGGTGTCGACGTTGTTGTTCGCGACCGCACGTCAAGTCGTCGCCGACCAGGATCTGCTGAAGCCGGCGCCGGACCTGGCCGACCGCCGGAACGAGTTTCGCCGCGAATTGCGATCGATTCTGCACGATTTCGACCACGTCGCGCAGATCTCACGCAATCAGTTCGTTGCCCGCGAGGTCGAGACGCGAGGCGAGGGCCGACACCGGAAATAGCCGCTCGGGACGCTCGCCTGGGCTGTTGGACCAATGCCGGCGCCGGGACGGCAGGCAACGCGCCCATACTCTTGATCCATGACCGATGCTCCGGCCGCTGCGCGCAGCGCAGTGGTATGGCCGCTGCTCACCGGAGTGGCGGTGCTCGCCGGCTGCACTGCGGCGGGGATCGGGGCGTTATCGGTGGCGGCTGCGCTGACGGCGACCGGGTTACCCGATCCCGGTCCGGTGACCACGATTGGCCTGCCTTTCGTCCGGGCCGCCGGTGAGGTGGCCGCCGTGGTGGCCGTCGGGGCCTTTCTGTTGGCGGCATTTTTGGTTCCGCCGCAGAACAGCGGCGTCCTCGACGTCGATGGTTACCGCGCGGTGCGGGTCGGGACCGTGGCGGCCGGGGCATGGGCGGTGTGCGCCGCGCTGCTCGTGCCGCTGACCATTTCCGACGTCTCCGGTCAACCGATTACCGCCCACCTGAACCCGGCGAGCCTCTGGTCGCTGGCCAGCCTGATCAACATCTCGACGGCCTGGCGGTGGACGGCGCTGCTGGCCGCCGCGGTGACATTGGCCAGTCTGCCGGTGTTGCGCTGGTCATGGACGCCGTTGCTGCTGGTCGGGTCGTTGGCCACCCTGATACCGCTCGGGCTGACCGGCCATTCGTCGGCGGGCGGCTCCCACGACCTGGCCACCAACAGCCTGCTGATTCACCTGTTCGCGGCGAGCGTGTGGGCCGGTGGCCTGCTGGCGTTGCTTGCGCATGTGATCCGCGGCGGCCAGCACGCCGACTTGGCCGCGCGGCGATTCTCGGTGATCGCGCTGTGGTGTTTTGGGGCCATGGCGCTCAGTGGCGTCGTCAACGCCTTGGTGCGGATCCTGCCGTCGGACCTGCTCAGCACCGACTACGGACGGCTGGTGCTCGCCAAGTTCGTCGCGCTGTGCCTGCTCGGTGTCGCCGGCTGGCGGCAGCGGCGCACTGGAGTCGCTGCGCTACAAGCAGATCCGAGCTCGCGAACCGCCTTGATCCGACTGGCGTTGATCGAAGCGCTGATCTTCGGCCTCACCTTCGGCATCGCCGTCGGTCTTGGCCGCACACCACCGCCGCCACTGCCGATCGGCGTCCCCTCGATTCCCGACGTGGAAATCGGCTACGACTTCGCCGGGCCGCCGACCCCGGCGCGGGTGCTCTTCGACTGGCGTTTCGACCTGATATTCGGGACAGCGGCCATCGTGTTCGCCGCCCTGTACCTGGCCGGAGTGCGTCGGCTGCGGCGACGGGGCGACGGCTGGCCGGCGGGCCGGATCGTGGCGTGGCTGCTCGGCTGCACGGTGCTGCTGTTCGTCACGTCATCGGGTTTGGGCCGGTACATGCCAGCGATGTTCAGCATGCACATGGTTGCCCACATGCTGCTCTCGATGCTGGTGCCAATCCTGCTGGTGTTGGGCGGCCCGGTCGGCCTGGCGTTGCGGGCGCTGCCGGCCGCCGGCCGCGGCGAGCCGCCGGGTATGCGGGAATGGCTGCTGGCCGCCCTGCACAGCAGGCTGTCGAGGTTTTTGACCAA
>DASQRI010000393.1:0-5244 GCA_035642975.1 Mycobacterium sp. | reverse complement strand
GTCGGGCGAGACCCGATTCGCGATCGTGCGCCGTCCCGCTTCGATCATCGACTTGGCGGCCGGGCTGCTGGTCATGGCGCGGTAGGTGCCGACGATCTGCTCGTAGCGACGCCGTCCGGCCTTTGCGCCCAACACATAGCCCAGTCCCAGCACGACGACGTATCGGATCAAAGCGGTCCCTTCCGACGTTGGTGCGTTGCGTCCATCCTGCCCCATATTCGGGTGGAGGTGCCGCCCGGCAGTCGATCAGTCTGGGTTGGGCGCGCGCACGCCGGTACGCTAGAGTCATCCAGCGATCCGCGCCAGTGTGCACGCGGACACCGAGCATTCCCCTGTAGCTCAATTGGCAGAGCATTCGGCTGTTAACCGAAGGGTTGGTGGTTCGAGTCCACCCGGGGGAGCAAGGTCACACTGGTTTTTTGAGGCGGCCGGGCCACAACCGGGCTACAACATTCGTTGGTGACCTCGTGACACATCGTCGGTGACGTGTGCTCTGATTGCGTTCATGGGCAGACAAGAAGAGGCTCTGCGGGTCGCCGAGGAGGTGCTGGCGGATATCGAACTTGAGCGTCTGAAGGCCTCGGAGATCGCATTAAAGGCAAGCCGAGTGGCTCGCTTAGTGGGGCACGAGGAATTGATCGAGTTTTTACGCTACGAGCGGAGCGGCTACCCGCTGGACGGTACCGCCAACGAGTGGATCGACCGAACCGGACGCTGGTCGTCGCAAGAAGAGAGCAAGTTCTACCCCTTGTCGATCGCCAAGGTGGAGGCTCAAATTGCAGCTGCGCAACAGGCCGTGGAGGCTCTGCAAGGCGGCGGCAACTACTCAGGCGATGCGGCGTTACTGGCCTCGCGCGAGCATGACACACGCATAGGTTCACACACCACGGCAGCGGCCACTTGGTCTGGCATCAGCGGTCAGGTCATTGCCACGGTGTACGAGATGGTCGTTGAGATCTATCACGAGCTCCTGTTCAGCGAACTGCAGGCGACCCTGTTTGCTGACACGCAGACCAAGGTGGACGGATCGCTTTCTGCCGCCAGCGGGTCTGCCCTCGACAAGATTGAGCGCGTCTCGGATCGACTGCGCGATGGTGACCCGGAGTCCGTAAGCCAGGCGTTGACCACGTGCCGAAGGCTGATTGACTCATGCGCCGATCACCTTTTCCCTGACCAGCCGGAGCCCTATGCGATTGGCGAGGAGGTGACGCTCAACGTTGGACAGCAGAACGTCTTGAACCGATTGCAGGCATACGCTTACCAATGCGGGTGCCCAAAGAGTCGGCGAGACCGATTGCGGCGCACACTTAGTGATCTCTACGGCCGTTGCTCTGCAGGGACACATGCGGAAGTCACTGTCGACGAAGCTCGGTTTGTCTTTCTCCAGACTTACGTCGTGCTCGGCGAAATTCTGACACTGCCCCGCGCGGGGAATACGCCAATGCCACCGACGCCTGGGACAGCGCCGAGCGGCTGATGTAGCAAAGCTGCACCATGCGGTGCCGCAGTTTTACCTGCGCGGCTTCGCCAATGACGCGGAGCGAATCATCACAGTGCGCCTGCCCGGAGAAAAGCGATATGCATCGCGAATTAGAAACACTGCAGCGACGAACCCGCCGATGCGGGATCAAGGGTGGCCGGGCTACGCAGGCTCTTGGCATCATCAGGGCGCGACCGCGGGGCCATGCTGCGACGGATGATGGCCCAGGCGGGATGATGGGCGGAATCGGCTGCTGCGGACTGACGGGGCCTCGCGGCCCTTGACCGGAAAATATCAGCTCAAGTGCGCCCAAGTGCCCCAACTATTTTCGGCTGTTTTTCGGCCGCATCAGTTGTCAAATCGTTTCTGTGGAATTCTTCATGACAGGTAGATCGCCCTGGTCGATCAACTTGCAGGTTTCGTCGTCCCGTTGTTGTGACGTACCAGACAAGCGAATTCGATCACTTTCATCGTGGCTTCATGTGCCGCCGCTAGCGTCGCTTCCGCAACAGAGGGTTGCTACGAGAAGGGATGGATCGATGAGAGTGAGAACGAAGATCGGCATCGGTGTGGCCAGCGCCGCCGTCATGGCGGCCATCGGCGTCGGCGTCGCCGTCGCGGAGGGCCCCGAGGGCGGCGAGGTCACCGGCCCGGCCGCGGATCAGGCCCGCACCGCGGCGGTACAAGCCGTACCCGGCAAAGCTGGGAAGGTCGAAAAGGAAACCAACGAGGGCGCCGCCTACTACGGGGTACTGGTCACCAAAACCGACGGCAATCAGGTGGAAGTACATCTGGACCAGGGCTTCCGCTTCCTAGGCACTGAAGCCCCGGATAACGACTGACCGCGGGATCTCGATGGGAAATTGTCGCAGCTCACCCACCTTGATCGACGGGCTAAGGTCGCTGATTCGTCCGCCCTGGGCAGCGTGGCGTATGGCGAACAGCGGCGAGGCCGAGGATCACACCGCCTGCGCGCTCGGCATCGACATGGTCCGCCTCAGTCGAGGGCGAAGGCCGACATTTCGGGGAACACGCTGTCGGCCAAAGCGATCTTGTTAGTCGTCGCTGGGAAACGTATTCGATGTGAGTGAGGCCGATCCGCAGCCGATGGGCGACCAGCATCGCCCATCGGCCGACCCCGAACCAGTCGGCTTCGGTGCCTTAGCCGCTTAATGGTGATGATGGAGGCGGGCTCGACGCCGAGCAGAAAGGATGGTGGCAACGATGCGGGTGCTGGTCGTTGAAGACGAGCCCAAGATGGCCGACCTGCTGCGCCGCGGCCTGATCGAGGACGGCTACGCCGTCGACATCGCAGCCGACGGCCCCAGCGGCTACCAGTCGGCACTGGTCTACGACTACGACGCGGTGGTGCTGGACGTGATGCTGCCGGGCATGTCCGGCTTCGATATCTGCCGGAAATGGCGCAACCGGCAGAAGTGGGTACCGGTGCTGATGCTCACTGCCCGCGGCGCTGTCACTGACCGAGTGGCCGGGCTTGACGGCGGCGCCGATGATTACCTCACCAAGCCGTTTCACCTCGACGAGCTGTTCGCCCGGCTGCGATCGCTGATCCGCCGCGGGCCGATACCACGACCCACGGTGTTGACGGTCGGAGCGCTGCGCGCCGACCCCGCCAGCCGCAGATGCTGGCGTGGTGAAGTCGAAATCGCCTTGACCACCAAGGAATTCGGGCTGCTTGAACTGCTGATGCGTCGGCCCGGCACAGTCCTTACCCGAGAGCTGCTGGTGGAACACTGCTGGGACTTCGCCTACGAATCACGCTCGAATGTCGTGGACGTCCACATCCGCGCGCTGCGCGACAAGATCGACCGGCCGTTCAAGGTGCGCTCCATCGAAACCGTCCGCGGCAGCGGCTATCGGATACGCACCGACGGCGGCGCACCCCAGAAAACGGCCCGATGATCCGGCGCTGGCCGATCCGCATCCGGCTCACGGCCGCCTTCACCGGCGTGATGGCGCTGGTCCTGCTGGCTGTTGCGACTCTCACCGTTGCCCATACAAAAGGATCGTTGGACGCCGCGATCACCGACTCCCTGTCCAATCAGCTCGCCAACTTGCGCCCGATGGCAGCTGACGACGACCTAATGCTGGCCGGAGGCGGGCCCGATGCCGCCGAACAAGTCATCGCCCCTGACGGTCAGGTGTCGGCCGCGAGCCCAAATCTCGCCGGGCAGACCGCGTTGTCGCAGGCCGAGCTTGAGACCGCTCGACGCGGCCAACTTGTTGTTGATCACTCTCGGCTGGGCGATCTGCAAGGACCGGTGCGGGTGGCGGCAGGCCCGGCCCCCGGTGGACGCATCGTCGTAGCGGCCCAGAGCCTGGCCGACCGCGACGCCGCGGTGGTGGACCTGCGCAACGAACTGACCACTGGCTTCCCGATCGTCCTGTTGGCCGCAGCCCTCGGCGCGTATTTGCTGGCCGCCGCCGCCCTTCGACCTGTCGAGCGCATGCGCGCCCGCGCCGCCGGCATCGGGGCCACCGACGCCCACGTCCGCCTGCCCGTCCCACCGGCTCGTGACGAAATCCAGCATCTCGGAACAACCTTTAATGACCTGCTGCAACGGCTGCACGACGCGCTAGAGCGCGAACGACAATTCGTCAGCGATGCGGGCCACGAACTTCGCACCCCGCTCAGCCTGCTGACCACCGAGCTCGAACTCGCCCTGCGGCGCCCACGAAGCAACTCCGAACTGATCGCAGCGATGCGCTCGGCTCTCGACGAAACCACCCGGCTATCGCGCCTGGCGCGCGACCTACTCACAGTGGCCGACACCGGCACGTCCCCCGAGCCGCCAATCATCGACTTACATACCTACTTGCACGGGATCGGCGACCGCTACCGCCACAGCCTCGGCGACCAACTCGACATCGACTGCCCCGCAGCCCAACACGTCCGTGCAGACCCCAACGACCTGGATCGGATCATCAGCAACCTCATCGATAACGCCACCCAACATGGCGCCCCGCCGATCACTATCCGCGTCCAGCGGGCCACTGCCGAGGGCGTCGAGATTCGTGTCGGCGACCACGGCGCCGGATTCCCAACCGGCTTTCTCCCACATGCCTTTGACCGATTCACACGTGCTGATACCGCGCGCAGCACGGGCGGCACCGGACTAGGACTGGCCATCGTCGACACCCTCACGCAACGCAACCACGGCACTGTCACCGCCCACAACCGCCCCGTCGGCGGCGCCGAAATCTCCATCCGACTTGTTGCCGCATCCGCGTAGTCTCGCCCTTAGCCCGCTCCGGTAGTTCTGCGGCTGCTTCGGACGGCACGACCGCGTCATCCTGGCGCACTTCGAACCACTCGAATCGCTGACCGCGATGCTGGTCGACCCATCGGCGAAGACTCAGCCCCTCCAAACGCACCGGTTCACCAGCCTCAAGCGGGTCGAGCAACGCGCGTCCACGCGCACGCCTCGACCGCCCTTCAACGTCGACGAACTCACCGCCGGACTGGACAACGAAACGTACCTAGTCACACATCCTGACGGCACTTTCGCTTCGGCCCGCTTGCAAATGACTCAGCTCGCTTCTTCGGCTAGAACCCGATAAACCGTTGCACGACTTACTCCCAACGCGGCGGCAATAGTCGAGGCTGACTCGCCGGTGGCGTGCATCCGCTGCGCTAGAGCGGTCTTGGAGGCATCCAGCGCCTTCGGGCGTCCGATGGCTTGACCGCATGCCCGACGTGCTTCTCGCGCTGCCGTGCGACGTTCCCGGCCCAACTCCAACTC
>DASQRI010000392.1:0-2123 GCA_035642975.1 Mycobacterium sp. | reverse complement strand
TGAATACATCGAGCCGCGCGCTTAGTTGGAGGCGCTGCCGGCGGTTGTCGCTGTCGCAGTCGCACCGGTCGGCGCTGATCTCGAGTAGCGCCGCCACGGGAGCGTAGCGAACGCCTGCCAGCACCGTCGAGAACTGGGGCGACTGTCCCGCGCTCGCTCCTTGTAGTCGTGGCCGGAACTGATGGAAATCATCCACAGCAAGATGATGTTGTAGTGCACTCAGTGTCGTTACCGTCAGTTCAAGCAGGGCGTTGACGCGAGTCATGCGATCGATCGCCCTGTCGAAGTCCGCCAGACGGGCGCACTCCAGCGCGAGGTCGAGGTCGACCAGGATCTGCGAAACCCACAGTTCACAGATTTGGTGGCTGATCAGAAAGTACCTCTCGTTGGCCCACGAAGAACGGCCGTCGCCCGCAGACAGAGGGTGGACGGCGCCGAGCAGTTGGTCGAGGTGCAGGTAATCCGCGTAGCGGAGCCCCGTGGCCCCGGGGTTTCGCTCAGCCTCGATGTCGTCAGCGCGGTCTTGCAGATCGCTGACCGGGCTCACGGCGGGAACTACTTGCACCGAGCTGCCATTTCTGGCCACCCGCTGGTCCAGATGAGTGGAACCGTTCCAAACCCCGAGCAGTTGCAAGTCGGTGAGGTATTTGGTGACGATCGGCGCCGAGACGTGCGGGATGTCGTTGCCGGGGCCGATTTTCGCTTCTTGCACCGCAGCACGGAATCGGTCGGTCGGCGCGAAGGACCCGCGGATCGGCTCTGCAGGCTGCAAAGAAGTGGAATTGCCCAACAACTCCAGCACACTGTGCCTGCGTTGTCGATCCGGCAGGGCACGCAGGGCAGTCTCAAACCGCTGCAACCACTCCGCAAAGTCGCCAATGCGCAGGATCGGGCAACCGGCCTCGATCAACCAATCGACGTACTCGTCGAGCCCGATCCCGTCGTCGTGCGGGTTCATCACATGATAGGTTTCGAACCCGTCGACCGCCCGGGCACCCAGCGTAGCGATCGCTTCGGCGATGAATCCGACGGGCAGCGCGTCGAAGTGCGCGCGTTGCCGGTTGCCGTCGGCGTCAAGCTGGTAGAAGGAGCTGGGCGCGATGCCAGTGGCTACCAGGCTCAGCAGACCCCGGGTAAACAAGTCCGATACGTTGAGTTGGCCCGCGTAGGTGGTGTCGGCCAGGATCATGTCGCAGCGAAACACTGCGACCGGCAGGCCGCACAGGTCGTTGGCCTCCCGCAATAGCACCTCGCCGGCCCACTTGCTGTTGCCGTAGCCGCTGCTGTCATCGATCGTGCGGCTAGGGCTGATGACCCGGATGTCGGCATCCTCTGTGAACGCCGACGGCTCGATCTGGTCGCCCACGTTGGCAGTCGACACGTAAGTGTAGGGCTTGATCTTTGTGGTGAGCGCGAACCGGATCAGCTCAGCGGTGCCCACGACGTTGGGCCCGAATAGCTCGCTATAGGGCAGGACGAAGCTGACCAGGGCTGCCGGATCGACGATCAGATCCACGGTCTCGGCCAGCCGCTGCCAGGTCGGCTGGTCCAGGCCCAGGTTGGCTTCGCCCTTGTCCCCGGCGATGACCTCCAGATGATCGGTGGCCAGTTCCTGGAAGTGCCGCAGCAGTTCCGGGTCGCCGCTGTCGAAGGTCTTGTCCAAGCGTTGCCGCGCATCCTCGTTGGACTTGGCCCGCACCAGGCAGATCAGCGTGCCGCCGACCAGCTCCATCCGCTCCAGCCATTCCAGGGCCAGGTAACGCCCCAGGAAACCGGTCGCCCCGGTCAGCAGGACCGTCCGCACCTCGGCGCTCGGTCCGAGCAACGTCGGGGCGGCGGTCAGCGTGGTGTCGTCGATGAACTTCTCGAGATTGAGGTCACCGGCGTGCAACTCGGTGCTGCCGCGGCGGTGCACCGACGCAAAGCTGGGGCCCGTGACCTCGGCGTGTCTGCCCACCTGCTGGCTCAAGCTGCTTATGGACGGCGCGTCGAAGACGCTGCGTACCGAAAGATCGGTATCCAGTGTGTTGTTGATGGCCGCGATTAGGCGCATCGCGGAAAGTGAATCGCCTCCCAGGTCGAAAAACGACTCGTCGACACCGACGCGCTCGAGCCCGAGTATC
>DASQRI010000391.1:0-10233 GCA_035642975.1 Mycobacterium sp. | reverse complement strand
GTGATCACGCCGGGCCGCGCGAGTAGCTGATTGCGCGGTGACGGATCCCGCTTTCGATCGTCCACCACTTAGCAACAAACCGGGAGTAGGTTATCCGTTGTGACATCAACCGATTTGGGTGTGACGCCGGTGTGATCACCGTCCGGGAAGCAATCCCAACACTCGTCACGAACCCCGTAATCCGTTGTGACGTCGACCGGTTTGAGTGTGACGCTAGCGTAAATACGTCTGGGCGGTATTCTCAGCATGGGCGTTGCTCACCGCTATCTGTTGTGACGTCAACCGGTTTGGGTGTGACGCTGGCATCGTTCAGACCCGCGGCTCGGCGCCGAACTCCCAGCTAGCCACAAGCTAAATATGGTTCTATGGACTGATTATGGTGCTCAGCCCGCGCATGCCCGACCTGGACTCGTTAGAGGTCTTCGTTGCGATCGCTCAGGCGGGCAGCCTTGGTGCTGCTGCCCGCGAACTAGGGCTGACCCAGCAAGCCGTCTCGAGGCGGCTAGCATCATTAGAGTCCCAAACTGGTGTCGCACTTGTAATTCGGAGTAAGCGCGGGTCGCAGCTCACCCCGGCGGGCACCTTTTTGGCCGAGTGGGCGTCGCACCTCCTCGGGGTAGCCCATGACATCGATACCGCATTGGGCTCGTTACGCAAGGAGGGCACTGAGCGGCTCACGGTGGTGGCCAGCCCGACGATAGTCGAGTGCTTGATGCCGCACTGGCTGTTGTCGTTGCGCTCAGCCGCGTCCGGGCGTAACCAAACCGTGCCTCGAATCGATCTGGCCGCAGCCAACAGCGCGCGGGCGACTGCACTGGTGCGTGCCGGCGCCATCGATCTCGGCTTCGTCGAAAGTCCATATCCGCCTGAAGGATTAAGCCATTGCGTAGTACGAACTGACGAGTTGGTCGTCGTCGTGTCACCGAATCACGAGTGGGCGCAGCAGTCGCGAGCTGTCAGCGCGCTCGAGTTGGCGCAGACACCTCTGGTTTGTCGGGAACCTCAATCAGGCATACGCGATTCACTCACTTTCGCGTTGCGCCGGGCGCTGGGCGCGGATATGCAACAGGCGCCACCAATACTCGAATTGCCTTCAGCGGGCGCTGTGCGCGCTGCCGTCCTTGAAGGTGCCGGGCCTGCCGCGATGAGTCGGCTCGCCGTTGCGGACGACCTGGCAGCCGGCCGACTGCGGGAGATCGCTATCTCCCACTTGGATCTACGCCGTGACCTTCGGGCAATCTGGCTCGGCGGAAGCACCCAACCCGGTAGCGCGATCAGAAGCATGCTAACCCATATTGGTTGCTACACAGAAGAGTTCAACCGCGACGTGAGTCCAAAGCGGGCGAGCGGCGGGTTAAAAAGCAGGCCCTAACGATCGGGCGGCAGGCCCTGGTTTGCAAGCCCGATGCTGTCTTGTTCTCGTAGCTTGCTGGAGGTTGGCCCGGACGGCGGTGCCGGGCTGGCCGCAACGATCGCCGCGGCTACCACACCAGATTCGAGCTGTACTGCTCACTCAGCCACGACCCAGTCACCCCGGCCGACGAGGCCACCGAAAGCACTTATACCGGCGCCAAAAATCACGGGCAAAATCCTGAAAAATCTCTGGATGCCCACCGCACTTACCAGCAACACGCTGCATATTTGCACCGCAGACAGCTGATAAATGCGCGCGATTCGGCGCGATCAATCAGGGGCGGTGACTGCCTTCAGAAATCGAGGCCGCAGCGTGAAGGAGAGTTCTTCTGCCTTGACTTGCTCAGGCCCGAGCCACACGGCACGAAAACCGCACGGCCGACCTCAGCAGCGAATAATGCAGAACAGGGCTGACTTATTTCGGTTATCAGAATCCCCCGCGAACGCAGCACTTGGGGAGCCGCGCGGCTGAAATTGTACCGAAACAAAGGATTTCGGTAACGCCGACCAGCCCGATAGCGGCGACAATGGAACCCAGTTCGACGGGAGATCGTGCGTCATCCACACGTACCGGAACGGCTTTCGCGCAATCGGTACCGGACGTGAGTTACCGCGAGCTTTCAGGGCGATCAAAGACCCGGTGGCGCTGATCGGTTGTACCTGTTTGAAATCGCGCTGGACATGCTCGACGGTATGGGTCCATGCGCCCGGTTCCGGAAGTGCGTTGGTGGTGTAATGCGGGCGCAACGCGGACCCCGCGACCAGCGCGACAAACAAGCCCAGCGCGCAGCCGACCGCCGCGGCGTGTTCTCGCCGCCGAGCCTTCGCGCTACGGCACCCACCCATGGTGCTAATAGCGTACAAAACCACCCTGGGCTGCAGCATTCCCTAGACTGGGAATTGACTGCAAGTTTGCTGAGCGGAATTTTGGCGGACGCCTCAGCCTTTGACGTCGCAGTACCCAGATAGCTGCCCTTGTTGAACATCAGCGCGGTGATCGGAGAGCTGGCTGTTGGACCTTCGACAGTCACGAGTGCGGTCGAGAGAGTCGCGCACGGGTTGAAGTTGCCCTCGAGAGTCGTCGGGGCACTCGACCACTTCCAGTCCGTGCCCGGGTAGGGAGGAAGCGACTTGATGGCGGAGATGACCGCCGGGGCGGACAGATTTACCCCGCAGCCAGCAGGGGGAGCAGCGGCCGCGGGTCCGGCAACGATAGCCGCCGCCGCTGATAGTGCGGCGGTGTGCAGAATCAGCAGGAATAGCGTCATCCCGGTTCGCCTTCCGCCGATCGACTCCGGCTCATTCTCGGGCTTTTCGGAACACTCGGCGGAACTTTCACCAGCCGACTTGTCTTTTGAGAAGCGTGAGTTGCCGCGAAGATTGACAAGCACCGTTGTGTTGCTTAACTAGGACACGTGCTGATGCAACTGTCGGATGTTCCTGATGGCGTGCACGGTCTGGAAGCGCGAGGGACGGTCACATCCCATGACTACGACCGGGTCTTCGCGCCGTTGGTCGATCAGGTGTGGCGATCCGGAGAACGGCTGCGTCTGCTCTACCAATTCGGGCCCGACTTTGTCCGGCTGACACCGGGAGCGCTCTGGGCCGACAGTAAGCTCGGCGCCCGCTATCTTCCTTTACTCGACGGTTGCGCGCTCGTCAGTGACATCGATTGGATTCGGGAGCCGGGTCGAAGCATCGCGGCGTGGATGCCTTGTCCCATGCGGGTCTATGGCAATGAGCATCGAGACGAGGCGGCTTGCTGGCTGGATTCCCTACCCGCGTGCGAAAAGCCGTCGATTGCGCAGATGGCGAAGGCTTATGTTGGAGGAACCGGAGGCGCGGTAGCCGGCCTCGCAAAGCTCTTGGTAACTCGGCCATTCCGAGAGTGACAACGGCTTAACCCTCAGTCCGCAACCAACTCGACGCGTCAACAGAAGGGGACACTCTCATGAGCCGGAAATTTGGCAAGATCGCCCAAATCGGCTACGTCGTCCGCGATATCGACGCTGCGATGGACAACTGGATCCAGCACGGCGTCGGCCCTTGGTTCTACGTCGACCGCGTGCAAACTGACTACTTCCGCTACCGGGGCACCGATTCCGCCATGGAAATGAGTGTCGCACTGGCTAACTCCGGCGAAATCCAGCTCGAGTTGATCCAACAGCGCAACGACGCCCCTTCGATGTACAAGGACTTCCTCGACTCCGGGCGCGAAGGCGCACAACACATCGCCTACTGGAGCACCGACTTCCAGAAGCTCTACGACGACGCCATCGCTGCGGGCTATGTGATCGGGCAAGAGGGCAGCATCGGCGGCGAGCAAGGCAGATTCGCCTACCTCGATACCGAACACGAACAGGGCACCATTATCGAGATCTCCGACATCAGCGGTCCCAAAGGGCAGTTTTTCCAATACATCCGCGAGGTCGCCGCGGGCTGGGACGGCAGCGACCCGATCCGCGGAAGGGATTGAGCCCATGGACTTTCCTGATCTCGACGCACTGCCGCAGAACCTCAAAGACACCCTCGCCACGCACGCCCCGGTCAACATCTACAAGATGGTCATGCACTCACCGGGCCTGGCGCCGGGGTTCTTCGTGATGGCCGACGCGATGTTCCAGGCCAACTCGCTGCCACCGCACCTGCGGGAATTGGCCATTCTCCGAGTCGGACACCGGTACGAGGCGCCGTACGAAACTCACCAACACAAGATCATCGCCGGATACGCCGGCCTGTCCGAGGACGCCATCGCCGCGGCAGCCACCGGCACTATCGACGGGCTGCCCGATGACGAAGCCGCGATCATTGCCTGGACCGATCGCCTCCTGGACGACCACACCCTGCGCGGAAAAGAACGCGATCAGGCGCTGCAAAGGTTATCCGTGACGCAGCTCGCCGACCTCGTGCTCACCGTCGGCTTCTACCAACTCGTCTGCAACTTTCTCAACACGTTCGAGGTCACCACCGACGGCGAAACACCGTTGGGTTGATGGGTTGGCTACTGTTCGGGTGCGGTCGTGTAGTCAGCGTCGAAGGTGGATTCGACGGCGCCGATGAGGTCTGGCGCGGTTCTGGTGTCGAGCGCAAGGGACAACTCGCGGTTTTCCAGAAGGCTTGCGGTGCCGAGGTTTTGGCTGCCGATGATGAGTTCAGAGTTGTCGGTGAGCAGGATCTTCTCGTGGATGTACAGCCCTGTGCTGGTGTCCGGAAACTGGTGTACTGAGCATCCGGCCGCTGACACTTCGGCAATGCCGTGAGACCACGCGGGGTTCTCGGTCAGAACGATGCGGCAGTTCACGCCCCGGCGCGCGGCATTGTCCAGCGCGCTGAGTACGGCGCGGTCTTTGAGTTCTTCGCTGGTGACATCGACGCTGTGTTGAGCTCGGTCAATGTGCTGCAGGAAGGTGGCCCGGGCTGCCGGCGACCAGACGAGATTAGGTGCAGGGGTGGCCTCGGGCGGACGCCCGGACGGTGGTGCGGTGTAGTCGGTGTCGAACGTTGCCGCAATGGCTGCCACGTCGGTGGGGTTGGTGTCCAACACCCAGGCGTCGCGGCTGGTCGCGTAGTACTGCGGCGTCAGGTTGCCGGTGCCGACTGCCGCGGTGGCATCGTCGATGGTGATCGTCTTCTGGTGATAGATGACTCCGCTGGGAGCCCACTTGACGCCGACACCGGCATCGCTAAGTTGTTGGAAGGCTTCGGTGTTGGTCTGCCGGCCATGGAACGCTTCATCGAGAAGGACCTTGGTCTCGACCCCCCGGTTGTGCGCATCAATGAGTGCGCTCACCGCGCTCGGATCCGAGAGCTCATAGATGGTGATGCGGATGGAATGAACAGCGTTGCTGATCAGACTGATGATGGGAACGTAGCCCGCGTCGGGCTCTTGGATTAACTGATAGTTCGGATCGGCCGCGTTTGCGCGCGGCACCGAGGTAACCGCCAAAGCAGTCCAGCCACACCAGGTCACGGCAAGCGTCACCATTGCTGCGGCGAGGAGAGCCGGCACTTTCCGGGCGATCGTGGTGGTGAGTGGCATGCCTGGGATCCTATTGTGTGGCACTGACACTGCCTCCGAAGAATTGCGGTGTCACCTGAGTTTCAGTGGTACTCCGGCGTCGTGGAAGACGTCCCGTATCGCCTCGAACAACGTGTGCTGCCCGTGGCGCACGGCGTTGAGGTAGCGCTGCGATAGCGCGCTGTGCTGCCATTCGAATTCATAAGGCCGATGTTCGGGAGTACCGAATCCGCCCCGCAGGCAGTCGGCCAGTGCATCGAGATTGCGTCCGAAGTATCCGCCGGGCCCGTTGACGGAGGATCCGATCTCACGGTAGAAGTCGTTGGCCGATCTGATCTTTCGGCCATCGATTCGGAAGATCACAGGTGGGCCTTCGGCCGACTCCGGCGTCATCGTTGCCTTCCCGCGTCAGCGACCAGACAAAACGAGTCGTAGTGGTCCCCGGTGTAGAAGTATTGGGTCGGATCGGTCAATGGTGCCCCGCCCGTGACGATGCGCCTCTCCGACCGGTCTCGAGCATGCGAAGTGATCACGGTGTACTCGTGGTAGTAGCCCCTGCGCTGTTTAGGCAGATGACCCTCGCGATTAGCAAAGACCGCACCGTCGCTGCGCGGAAACGGGAACGGGCCGCCGGTGTGGATGCGCCGCACGGTGTCGACCACTTCGGGCGCCAGGGTGGCGATCGGGCACGTCGGCTCGCCGGCTCCACTGATCGGCGTCGGCGCCGGGTCGGGGGAATGGTGTCGCGCCAACAGAAGTCCGCCGAAGATGACGACTAGCGCGCTGAGCGCGACGAGTGCCAGCCTGCGTCGACTCACCTGCGCTCCTCGCTGCCGGGTGGCTCAATTACATCCGGGCTGGGTTGTCCCCATTATCGAGGATGCCCTCGAGGTCTGATCTTCACGGCGATCGCTTGCCTTTGGGTCGACTTTCTGCAGCACCGAAGCGTGTCAGCTCGGGGCGCGCGGTAGGGCAGGTGTCGGCGATGACACCAAGCAGCGCGGTCAGGCTCGAGGATTGATGGTCGCTTCGGAACGCCAGCGTGAGGCTGGGCAGCGGGATGCGCGGACGGATATCGAAGATCCACGTGTCTGCGCGGGCCGTCGCCCGCATGTCCTGTGGCCCTAATCCGACGCCGAAACCGCACGCAGCGAGGCCGATGATGGTGTGCGTATCACCGGCTTGAGTGACACCTGGTCGGGTCGAAAAATTCGAGAACCCGTCGCGCAGCGCCTTCGCGATGGCCGGCTCACCGTCGGGCAGCGCGACGATCAGGGATTGACCCTGCAACTGGTCGAGTCGTATCTGTTTCTGGCCGGCCAACGGATGGCTCGTACTGACCACGCCAGCCAGATAGTCGCGGCTGACCTGCGCACTGACTAGCTGTTCGACGCCGCGACCGCGCGGAGCGCCGCGGCACACAATGACATCGACTTCGCCCGCCACCAACGCACGGCTACTTTCCATTGTCGTCATCTGTTCCACCTGCAGCCGCACCTCGGGGTGCTGAATCCGGAAGGTACGCAGCACCGCGGGAAGCATGGACAGCAGCGCAGAGGCGATGAAGCCGATACGCAAACTGCCGGTTTCACCGCGCGCTGCCCGCCGAGCGTCGTGGGCCGTCGCGACGAATTCCTGGTTGATGCGCCGCGCGCGGTCGAGCAGCGCGTCGCCGGCGGCGGTCGGAAACACACCATCTTTGGTGCGGTCGAACAGCTTTACGCCGATCTCGCGTTCGAGTTGAGCGATGGATTTCGATAACGGCGGCTGAGCAATACCTACCGCCGCGGCAGCGCGCCCGAAGTGCTGGTATTCGGCCAGGGCCAAGGCGTAGCGGAGCTGGCGGATGTCCATCTCGGCACCATATCCAAAAGATATGGAGATAGTCCTGAAACGATATTGCAGGTATCGCGGTGCCGACGAACGGGTTGACTTCGAGTACCAGCAGCACTACGGACAGAAGGAGCGGTAACGATGACTGAGACACGGCAAAACTTGGGCGGGCGGCTCTCGCTCGCCGACCCTGCGACATTGACGGCTGCGCAGCGGAAACTTTTCGACGCGGTCCTTAAGACTCGGGTTCCGTGGGCCGACGACGCAGGCTTCCAGGTGACGACGGCAGACGGCAGGCTCATCGGCCCGTTCAACGCCTTCCTGCTGCAGCCGGAGGTGGCCGCGAAGTTCTTGGAGTTCCGTGCGACGGCGACCGACCACACCACACTGTCGGAGCGAGAGCGCGAAATCGTGATCATCGCGGTGGGCACGGTCTGGGGCGCCGAATACGAGCTCTACGCCCACACTGCATTGGCGCGCCACGCCGGGCTCTCCGACGACGCCGTGGCGACCCTGCTCAAGGGTGAGATTCCTGACTCGCTCAGTGATCGCGAGAGGCTCGCAGCGCGGGTGGCGCAGCAGCTGTCAACCGTCCACCGTGTCTCCGAGGAGCTCTACCACGAAGCCGAACAAGCCTTTGGCCCCAGGGGTCTGTTCGACATCGTCACCCTGATGGGCCAGTACCACACGGTGTGCACGTTGCTCACCCTCTTCGAAGTGCCTGCGCCGAAATAGACACGACCGGAAACGTCACGACCGAAAAAGGAAGATTCCCATGGCAATCGCAGCAACACCCGCCAAGATGACCACCATCGCCAGCTTTCCGGAGAACTTCTTTCTGGAAAACCTCGCGGTGCGTGCCGACGGCTCGATCCTGGTGAGCGTGCTCAATCACAAGCAGCTTTGGCATGTGCCAGCACCATTGAGCGATCGAGCCGTCAAGCCGACACTGGTGCATACCTTCGACAACTTTGCGATGGGCATCGTCGAAGCCGAACCCGACGTGTTCTACGTCAGCACCGCGCGCCAGGCGACGCTCGAGCGCCTCGACCTGCGCGACTGGTCGCCCGGTGCACCCGTGCGGTCGACGCGAGTGCTGACCTTCGATGACACCACCGTACTCAACGGGTCGTGTCTGATCGAGCCACGCGTCATCCTGCTCGCCGATTCGCTGGGCGGCCGGATCTGGCGAGTCGATTTGGCTGACAACGGCTTTGAGGCGACTAGCTCGGTCTGGCTGCAACACCACACCATGGCGCCCGATCCGGGCAACGGACTCGTCTCGGTGCTCGGACCGCAGCCGGGAATCAACGGTATCCACTACGCCGAACGAACCAGCTCCGTGTATTACACATCCACGGCGCAAAAGCTTTTCATGCGCGTACCGGTTGACCCGACGACATTCGCCCCAGTCGGACCGCCTGAAGCCGTAGCTTCCGAGATTGTGGCCGACGATTTCTGTATCGACGAAAACGCCGCCGTGGCATACCTGACCACACACACCGACAACACGATCGTGTGCGTATCGATAGACCCGGGCGCGGAAAGCCCTATCCGCTCTGTCGTGGCTGGAAACCCGTTCACCACACAACTCGTCGGGCCTTCGAGCGCGGCCTGGGCGCGGGAGCCGGCCGCCTACGGCCGCATCGCTTACGTGACCACGGACGGTGGCCACACCGCCGTCGAGTACGGCCGACCGGGCTCTGATGGAACCATCCGTCCCGCCGAGGTGCTCCTGGTGGAATTCGACGGGGAAGTCGGGGCATCGACGAGCTGACGCGACGCGCCAGCCCGATGTAACGCGTCACATCTCAATTATGTTATCCCACAGCATGTTAACGAATAAGCATTGCTGGAATCGTGCGATCTTGCCGTCTTTTGATCCGCCGCAGTTACGCAGAACCGCTCGCGCTTCTCATCGCGACCGTGAATCGCGCGTCCGGATGCCGCGGACGAACACGGCGAGATGACGCCGCGCCGCAGTGTCCCAGTCGGGACCATGCGGTAGTGGCGTGGCGACCATCGTCGCGCAGACCACGACATCCATCGCGGTGACGTCTGCACGTATTGAGCCGTCGGATTGGCCCTCGCGGAGCAGGTCGGTGATTTCGTCGAGAATTCGGCGTTTCGTGTTGACCGCTGCGTCGTCCGGCAGTGGGTCGACCCCGCGCAACGGGAGCGCCACCATCTGGTCGGCGAACTCGTGGCATCTCATCAGGTAGGCCTCGATTGCGTCGACACCCTTGAGCCCATCGGCTCTGATTCCAGCCAGGATCTCCAGGCACAGCTCGTAACCGCGGCGCTGCAATTCATCGAGCAGGGCTGCGCGATCAGGGAATCCGCGGTAAAAGGTGCCCACGCCGACGCCGGCTGCGTCGGCGATCTCGGTCAGCGGCACGTTGTGCCCTCGACGCGCCATCAGCTGCGCAGCCATGCTTAGGATCCGCTCGCGATTCTCGATCGCATCGCGACGGAACGCTCGCGACCGGTTCCGGCCGGCACCAACTGGCATCGATCGAGTGTCACACACCTACTTCCGTTGTCGACTTGACGGACCGCGACGGCAGGAGAATGCTCCAATTAAGCGGAAGATATCTTCCGTTGACATCTTCACCCCACCAGCAACCACGGTCGCGCGGGCTGTTCGGGGTCGATCCGGATCGGCGGAGTAGACACCATGTCCGAAGACGACTTCAACCGCCGGAACATCGAAGAGTTCCGTGCCAACCACGGCCACCTGGGCGGACAGTTCGAAGGTGCGCCAGTTTTGCTGCTGCACAGCACGGGTGCTCGCAGTGGCGAGACACGGATCAATCCGATGATGTATCTCGCCGACGGCGATCGCTATCTGGTGTTCGCCTCGGCAGCAGGCGCCGACCACAACCCGAGTTGGTATTGGAATCTTGTCGCCCATCCTGATGCGAGTATCGAAGTCGGGGACGACCATCTCGAGGTGCACGCCGTCGAAT
>DASQRI010000390.1:0-2195 GCA_035642975.1 Mycobacterium sp. | reverse complement strand
CCGCGACGGGCCTCTTCGTCGTACGCAATTATCTTGGACATTGCGAAGTGATTCCTCCGATTAGGGGGTGACACGTTCTTGGGCCGGGCGCAGTGCCCGCGACGGACGACCGCAGTTGTGTTCGGACTGCGCTCTCACCGTCCCGACCTAGCACTCACTGGTCGCGAGTGCCAATGTCATTCTTAGCACTCGCCTATGCCGAGTGCAACCAGCCCAAATGCTCTAAGGCGGGGCTCGCAGGCCGTCGATCACCACGCCGGTTACCCGCTCGGCCCGTGCCTCGTCATAGCACTGCATGGCCTGGCAACCCACCATGAGCGCTTTGATCTCGGGCACGTCGACGTCCGGGCGCGCCGTCCCGGCGCGCTGCGCTGCCACCAGCAGCTCCCCGAGCAGGCCCCGGAAGGCCTGTTCGGCGGGCGCGATGGAGTCGACGTCGATCCCCGACCCGGCGAGGGCGTCGACCAAACCCTGATCGGTGGCACCCCACTCCAGCACCATCGACCGCAAGAATGCGAACAGTGCCTCGCCCGGCCCCGGCTCGTCCAACAGAGCACGACCCTCGGCGATGATGCGTCGCAGCCGGCTCTCGAGGACCGCCTGGAACAGCGCCTCCTTCGTCGGGAAGTGCCGGTAGACGGTGCCAGCACCAACGCCGGCGCGCCGGGCGATCTCGTCGATCGGCACCGCGAGGCCCTCGGCCGCAAATGTCTCGTAGGCGACTTCCAGTACGCGGGCACGGTTGCGCGCCGCGTCGGCGCGCAGCGGCCGTGCGGGGTGCGCCATGTTTTCACCATCCATCGGTTGACAAAGCGGGGCGTGCGTTCCGTATCGTGGGCAACGTAACCGGAGCGCTCGCCCCGTTTACCTTACAGTTTAGGAGTTTTTCATGGCCCAGTGGACCACCAACGACATCCCCGACCAGACTGGCCGCGTCGCCGTTATCACCGGCGCCAACACCGGACTCGGCTACGAAACCGCGGCCGCACTGGCCGCCAAGGGGGCACACGTCGTGCTGGCCGTGCGCAACCTCGACAAGGGCAAGGACGCCGCAACGCTCATTCTCAAGCGCAATCCCGGTGCCGAGGTTGTACTGCAGGAGCTCGACCTGACGTCGCTGCAGTCCATCCGCGCCGCAGCGGAGCAACTGCGATCCGAGCACGACCGCATCGACCTGCTGATCAACAACGCCGGCGTGGCGGGGACCCCGAAGTCGACCACTCAGGATGGCTTCGAGTTGCAGTTCGGCACCAACCACCTGGGTCACTTCGCCTTCACCGGTCTGCTCCTGGATCGGCTCCTGCCGGTCGCGGCTTCACGGGTGGTGACGGTCAGCAGCATCGGCCACCGCTTCCGCGCCGACATCCATTTCGACGATCTGCAATGGAAGCGCAGCTACAACGGGGTCGCGGCGTACCTGCAGGCCAAGCTGGCGAACCTTTTGTTCACATATGAATTGCAGCGGCGGCTCGCTCCGCATGGGACGACGATCGCTGCGGCCGCGCACCCGGGTGTATCGAGCACCGAGTTGACGCGCAACCTTCCTCCGCTGCTCGGGCGGGTGTTCTCCGTGGTCCAACCGCTCGTCGCCCAGGGCGCGGCTACCGGCGCGCTACCCAGCCTGCGTGCCGCCACCGACCCGGCTGTGGTTGGTGGGCAGTACTTCGGACCCGGCGGCTTCGCGCAAACGCGCGGCTACCCGAAGTTGGTGAAGTCCAGCCGCAAGTCCCACGACGTTGACCTGCAGCGCCGACTGTGGGCGGTGTCCGAGGAGCTCACCGGCGTGACGTATCCCGTCGGCTAACCCAAGTCGAGCAACTGCTCGTAAAAACCGCCGAAGCGCCGCAGCGGGTCAATCAGGTGGATTTCGAGGATCCAGTGGCAGCGCCGACCTCTGGGGTCGGCGCGCCGCATCGGTTTGGTCGACCCAGGCATGATGTACCACTCGGTGGCGGTCCCGGCGATCTTCTTGTGCGGGAACTCCCCGACCAGGTGGCCGGCGATGTGGCTGCCCCAGCCGAACCCCTGAGCACCGACGGCCTCGACGGAGGCGTCGAACAACTCGGCGCCGGTGACGTCGGGGTGGTTCTCGAAATAGTCGCGACCGGCCTGCCATACCCGTGGAAGCGCATCGCGGAGGGCCTTTTTGTCCGGATCATCGCTCAACACGAACGTTCGGCCGAAGTCCGCCTCCC
>DASQRI010000389.1:0-11094 GCA_035642975.1 Mycobacterium sp. | reverse complement strand
ATCCAGCGCCAGGAAGCGAAACAGCTTGTCCCACTTTGATCCACCGGTGTCGAGCGGTTGCGGAGCGCCTTCGAAGAACCCGTCGAGCACGATCTCGTCACCGTCCTCGTAGGCGTTGACGAAGTGCAGCACGAACGTCGGATCGGCCTCGAACCACCGGATGTCGCCGGTACCGCCTCGGCGCGGCAGCACGGCGAAGCGGGATGGAAGGTCGGGGTAGAAGCGCGGCAGGTGTACATCGTGTTCGAGCAGCTTCGGATCCCAGAACAGCGGGAAATCGTTGAGGATGACGTAGTTTTCGGTGAAAGCCATATCGTGCGGCAACCTGGGACCCGGCAGCGGGATGTCGACGTAGTGGACCAGCTCATTGCTGTCGTCGACGACGCCGTAGTGCATGTACGGCGCCTGCTTGCTGTAGTTGAAGAACAGCAGTTCGCCCGCTCTGGTGTCGACCTTCGGGTGCGCCGAGACACCCCAGTCGACGGGGAAGTGTCCGTTCCAGGTCTCCTTGCCCAGCGTGTCGGCCGAGAACGGGTCGACCCGATACAGATCGCCGCACTGGTAGAAGCTGGTCAGCGCGATGCCTCGGTGGACGATGACGTCGGTGCTCGACGCGTCCTTCATCCGGGTGCGAGCGCCCCAGCCTTCGTCGCGCTTGGCCAGTTGCACCGGCTCGGCCAGCCCCGGCCACAACGACTCGCCCGCTTCGTTCTCGGCCAGGAAGCCGTCTGTGCGGACAAAGCGGTTGCGGTAGAAAGCTTTTCCGTCGCGGAACCCGACGACGTGCAGCATGCCGTCGCCGTCGAACGGGTGATAGGTCTTCAACGACGGGTGCAGCGGGTTTTCGGTGTTGCGCAGATAGATGCCGTCGAGGTCGCGGGGGATGTCACCCTCCACCGCGATCAGGTCGTCGGCATCCCACTCGCTGGTTTGCGGCCGCCACGGACCGGTTCGGTACGGATGGTCGTCGTCTTCGGGCAGCGTCGACAGGAACTTGCCGACGATCTCGACGTCCACGTCACGATCCCTTCGGGGTGGTGAGCACGAAGCTGACCGTGGTGGCTGTGCTGCCACCGAAATTCAGGGTGCCAAAGGTTTTCGCGCCCTCGACCTGATAGTCGCCGGCCGCGCCGCTGACCTGCTTGGCCGCGTCAACCAGCATCCGCACCCCGGACGCCCCGACCGGGTGACCGCCGCCGATCAGCCCGCCGCTGGGGTTGATCGGCAGCCGTCCGCGGTTCTCGATTTCACCGTTTTCCACGGCTTTCCACGACTCGCCCGGCCCGGTCAGCCCGATGTGGTCGATCGCCAAATACTCACTGGGCGTGAAGCAGTCGTGCACTTCGATGCCGTCGAGGTCATCGAGCGTCGCCTGGGCGCGGCGCAACGCGTCGAGCGCAGCCGCCCGCACGTGCGGTAACACGTACGGATCGTCGGCCGCGCGCTCGAGTTTCTGTTGCAGACCCAGCCCGACGGTGCGATGCCCCCAGCCCGCGATGCGGGCGATCGGGCGCGCGTCGGGGTGATCGCGCAGATAGTTGTCGGTGACCAGGATGACTCCCGCTCCGCCGTCGGTCATTTGGCTGCAGTCGAAACGCCGCAACCGGCCCTCGATGAGCGGGTTGGTCGCATCGTCGTCACCGATCGGGTCGGGGACGGTCCATCCCCGGGTCTGCGCGTTGGGGTTACGGCGCGCGTTGGCGAAGTTGAGTTGCGCGATCGCCCGCAGATGGGTGTCGTCGAGGCCGTAGCGGCGGTCGTACTCGTCGGCGACCTTGGCGAACATCGACGGCCAGAGGAACCTCGCATCGGCGCCCTCATGCCCGGTCCATGCCGCGGCGCCGAGATGACGAGCCGCGGTGTCGCCGGGCACGGTCTTCTCCAGTTCGACGCCGAGTACCAGCGCGGTGTCGTAGTTGCCGGACCGTAGGTCGGCCATTGCCGCCAGCGCGGCCACGCTGCCCGACGCGCAGGCGGCTTCGTGCCGCGACGCCGGGGTGTTCCACAGGCCGTCGCACACCGTCGCCGGCATGGCGCCGAGGTGGCCCTGTTCGGCGAACATCTCGCCGAATGCATTCGCGACGTGAACGACGCCGATATGGCCGGCGTTTACCTTGGCCGCGGTCAGGGTGGCGTCGACGATCTCGCGGGTCAGATCCGCGAAGTCGAGGCCTTCTTTGGTGAGGTTGCGGGCGAAGTCGCTTTGGTAGCCGCCGAGAATCCAGACGTCAGTGTCCATAGCCGCACGTTACTACAACTAAAAGAGTGACACACCGTCCGGCAAGGTGGACGTCCGCGCCGAGGCATCGGATTGGCAAGGGGCGAAAGGGGAGACGGTCCCGCCGGCTCTCGGCTGAACCGACGAGACCTGAGTGAACGCGAAGGTCGACCAACGCGCCCACCTGCTTACGCGCATTGCCGTCGACGGCGCGTGACAAACCTCTGCGGCAGAACCCGGCTATTCGGATCCGCGCGCAACCGCCCGAGCCGGGTCCGAAATCCATTCCGACCACGACCCGGGAAACAATGCCGCCTGGCGTCCCAGCGCGGCGAGCGCTGCCACCGTGATGCTGGCCGTGACGCCCGAGCCGCAGTATGCGCCGAGCCGGTCGTCGGGTTCGATGTCATGGTCGGAGAGCAGTTCAGCAAGCGCGCCTGCAGCCAGAAACGTGCCATCGCCGTCGAGCACTGCGCTGCTGGGAAGGTTCCTGGCGCCGGGGATGTGACCGGCAACACGATCGACCGGCTCGAGGTCTCCGCGAAAGCGCTCGGGCGCCCGGGCGTCCAGCAGTGTGATGTCTGCGACATCGAGTTGCTGCGCCGTCAAGGTCGGCAGCGCTCCGTCGTACAGGTCGTCGTGCAGCGCGGTCGCATCACCCGGCGGCGGCGTGACCGGGCCGGTTGCCAAGCTGCCTGCGGCGGACCGCCATGCTGACAGGCCGCCATCCAGAATGCGCACGTCGGTGAGCCCGGCCGCGGTAAGCACCCACCAGGCCCGCGCCGAACCGGCACGATTCCAGTCGTCGCAGACGACAGTGGGCACTCCCTGCCGGATGCCCCAACGGCACGCCGAGGTCTCGACGCTGCGGCCCGACGGCAGCGGGTGTCGTCCCCGTCCGGTGACGGTGTGGTCGCTGAGCTCATCCTCGAGTGACACGTACACCGCGCCCGGGAGGTGGCCCTGCACATACGCCGGATAGCCGTCGGGCTCGTCGAGCCGCCAGCGCACATCGAGGATCGTCACCGGATCGCCGGCAGCGATCAGATCAGCCAACTCAGCGACGGTGGTCAGTACCTGAGTGCGCGCGTTCAACGACTTACTCCACCGGCGGCGCGGATTCGATCGTGGTCAGTTCGTCGAGGCCGCTGATGGTGAAGACGCGGGTCAGGAGCGGATGCACGATGAGGTGGATATGGTCGGCGTGCGGGAACAACACGTTGATCGCGGCACTGTCCAGATACTCGACGGCGCGCATGTCGACGGTGAGCGTTCCACCGCTGCCGGCCTCGGCGATGGCCGCATCGAGGGCCTGGCTGAACGCGTCGATGTTGCTCAAATCGATTTCTCCGGCCGCAATCAGTACGACTTTTCCGTCGTCGCCACGCATGCTGTCGAGTGTGAGAGTTGTCGGCATCAGGTGATCCTCGTGAACAATTGAACCGTTGTTCCGGCGGTGTCGGGGTCAATGGCCACGTCGTGCACGAGCGCTCGCATGAGCTTGATACCACGGCCGCGATGGGGTTCGACGGCCGGTTGTGGCGGCTTCCACGAACCGGTGTCAGCGATAGTCAGCTGTACCTGGTCGACCAATGCGATCCCGCGCAAGCTGATGATGCCTTCCGGACTGTGGCGATGACCGTGCTCGATGGCGTTGGCGACTGCTTCACCCGCGGCGATGAGCATGCCATGAATCTGGTCCGAGTCCAATTGGGCCCGGGTCAGCCAATTGCGCAAGGCGGCGCGGGTGGGCGCGAGTTGGCCGACGTCAGCGGGGAAGTCCATCTCCAGGGGCGCCGGATGGCGGTAAAGCAGCAGGACGACGTCGTCCTGGTAGCCGCCGCTTGGCGCGAGACGAGCCATGATCTGGTCCGCCAAATCGTCCAGTGTGGCGGTGCGGCCGTCCTGAACGAGGGCGGAGGCCCGGTTGATGCCGTGCTCCAGCGCAACACGGCGACGCTCGACCAGACCGTCGGTGTAGAGCAGCAGCGTTGCCCGGGCCGGAATTGTCAGATGCGCCTGGGGGCGTAGCCAGTCGGGTCGTATTCCCAACGGAATGGTGTGGCCGTCGTCGAGTATCCGGGCCGTGCCGTCGGCGTGGATCAGGATGGGCGGCGGGTGGCCGGCACTCGAGTACACCAACTCTCCGGTATCGGGGTTGAGCACCGCGCAGATAGCGGTGGTGCATTGGGCGCCGGGCAGCCGCGCGGCGAAGCGGTCGAGCCCTGCCAGCGCGGCGCGCGGGCTGGGGTGGTCGAGCAGCAGTGCGCGGCAGGCGCTACGCAGCTGTCCCATCACGGTGGCCGCGGCGAGGCCATGGCCGACACAGTCGCCGACGATCATCGCGATGCGCCCGTCCTCCAGGTCGACGATGTCGTACCAGTCACCGCCTACCTGTAGCGGCCGACTTGCGGCCTGATACCGCACGGCGAAACCGTGCGGTAGTCGGGCGGGGCCCAGGATCGCGTGTTGCAGCGCCAGCGCGGTCTCGCGCTGCTGGTCGACCCGGTGCACCCGCTGCAGGCCCTGGCCGAGTCGGCCCGCGAGCATGGTCAGCAAGGTCTGGTCCTCGAGGGTGAACGGTCTTTGCTCGGCCAGATCGATCCAGACGACGAGCACACCCTCGGGATGCTGCAGCGCGATGCCGGCCGTCCCAGGCATTGTTGCGTTGGGAGCGAGTAGGTCGCCGTCGCGCAACGAGGTGAGCATCTGCCGGGTATCGGATGGCAGGTCGTCCCACCGCGCCGGCTCGCCGACCGACACCAAACCCGGTGCGCCGGAGGTAGTTTCGGCGGCTGATGAGTGGTTGGGGAAGGTGACCGCCAGCACGCGACGGGCCCGCCACAGGCGGCGCAGTTCCTCGGCCGCGCCGTGCAGCGCGTCATCGACGGTATCTGCTTGGGCGAGTTGCTGATTGAGCGCATGTTCGCGACCTGCCGCCAGCGCCAACGCAATAGCAGCGTGTCGGGCGAAGTCACTGACCAGCTCGAGGTAATCGCTGCCGAACGGCGGCTGCGGGCCGCGCGCGACAGCGATCACACCGAGTACCGCTTCGTCTGCGATCAGTGGAATGACGATGGCCGAGCGCTCACCGACATCGGTGAACCCTTCGATCGGATACTGAAAGGAATCAGTGATCAGCGGCAGGCCGCGACGCGCAACGCCGCCCGTGGTGGAGCCCTCCATCGGGACCTGCTGACCGATCACCTCGGAGGCGTACCGGCCCGCCGTGGCGGCGACCACCAGGGTTTCGACTTCGTCGGCGGGCAGATCGGGCTCCCTCGGCACCAACAAGATCGCCTGCTCGGCATCGGCCAACTCCAGTGCCCGGTTGACGATCAGCTGCAACGGGCCGGTCTGCGGGTCACCGGAAAGCAGCGCGGTGGTGATCTCGCGACTGGCCCGCATCCATTTCGCCGATTCACGTTCTCGCTGGAAAAGTTGCGCGTTGTCGATGGCCGCGGCGGCCGCGGTGGCCAACGCCCGCACGGCGCCCTCCTGGGAGGCGGAGAACCCTCGGCCGGGCCGGTCGTCGGCCAGGTAAAGATTTCCGAACTCGACTTCCCGAACGGTGATCGGTACTCCGAGCAGGGCCCGTATTCGAAGATCGGGTGCGTGCATGCCGGCGGCTTGCGGATCAGCGCTCAGATCATCGATGCGCAGACCTTCCCCGATCGGCAGCTGGCCGAGTCGGCGCGCTGTCTCGTCGTCGATGCCGGCGTGGATGAAGGAAACCAGGCCGCCGTCGGGTCCGCGTATACCGAGCGCCCCGCAGCGGGCGTCGGTCAGTTGCATCGCTGCATTGACGATTCGGTGCAACGTCCGGTCCAGGTCCAGATCCGAACCGATCTCGACGATGACGCGCACCAGCTGCTCCAACTGATCGCGAGTAGCCCGCGGCTCGTCACGCTGTCCAGTGAACGCGGATTCACCCCCATGACTCGCCACATATTCCAACCTAAACGCTGAGCTGCGTGACCACTGCGGTCCGGGAAAATGTTCCCATTTTGTGCCAATTCAAAGCGCATCCCATTTGCGCAGCTTTTCCGGTGACGAATTTCGTTCAGGGGCCACCCTGGCCAAGTTCGGCGTCGACAACCGCGCGCTCAGTCGGTGAGGCTTGGCGGGGTCCGGGCCATCGCCAGCAGATCGAGACGCCAAAGATCCTGAAATACGTTGCGCGCGATACTCTCAACGTCCGCTGCACCGGGCTGGGGCGCGCCAGCGCTTGCCACCAGCGCGGCAATCTCTCGAATCGTGCGGCGTCCGTCGACAAGCCGAATGAACGGTACGTGGCCTGCGTTCAGCGGCATCCTGCCGTGCGGCATGACGATGTCCATGCCGGCCACACCGCTGAACGCTCGCATCACCGGGATGTAGCCAAGAGCGTCCGCCGAAGAGAAGTCGACGGTGTAGTTCGCCGTCGGCCTGTCGGGGCGGCAAGCCACAAAGCAGTGGCTGGTGTTGAGGGCCAGAAAGCGTTCCATCAACGACCAGATCTCGATGTCGGGCAACGCGTTCAGAGCCGACAACAGCCGGTCAGGTAGCGCGTAACTCTCTATCGGGTAGTAGGCGAATTTGAACAGCCACTCCTGAAAAACCAGGCCCGCCGACGTGACCACATCCAGACACTCCTCGACGGTGAAGACCCGTTGGCGCCCGTGCAGGAACGTATCCACCACGCTGGTATCAGCATTCAAGTCCGGCGAATTCTTCAAATAACTCCGTACGGGGTGGTCGTCTGGCAGCAGCGGAATCGTTTTCCTGACCACCTGCACCGACGCGTCGTCTTGGCCCAGCCCAAGGTCGTGGAACACCGACGCCAACAAGTCGACGCCGATCCGGCCGTATTTTGCGTACAGCATCACGCTCGCGACACCGTCCGGCCGCAGGCATCCGGCGAGGGCTCGCATTCCCTCGGTCGGATCGGCCAAGTGGTGCAGAACACCGATCGAGACGGCCAGGTCGAAGTCGAGGCCCAGTGTTGACAGCTCTTCGACCGGGAGCAGATGCAGTTCGAGGTTCTTCAGGTCGTGCTTGTCTTTCAGATACTGCTGGTGATCCAGCGACGGCTGGCTGATGTCGATGCCCACGACCTTCGCTGACGGATTGGTGTACGCAAAGCAGGCGGCCTGGTTGGCGCCACAACCCGCGACCAAAATGTCGAGACCCGCCGGGTATGCGCGGTCGGGCCAGTAGATCCGATGAGCGTAGAGCGGGTCCGTGAAGTCGTAGTTGCCGACGCTCCACTCCTCGAGGTCGAGTATTGGCGACGGGAACACCCATCGCTGATACTGACGGGCCACGACGTCGTCGCGCGGATCGGATTCCAGCTACACCACCCCTATCCCGATTGAATGCGTGTCTGAAACAGCCTTTGAACTGTCAAAATACCTGCGCCCCCGGCAGTGCGCCCCCGGCGCCCCCGGCAGGCGGCCCCGGCAGGATTCGAACCTGCGACACCGGCTTTTGCAGCCGACTGTTCTGGATGATTCGCATTCATTGCCGTTAAGCGTTCTGGTGCAACGGCTTTGGCTGTCCAGGGGATGTCAATCGTTGCCGGTAATTCTCGGCGCTTCTCGATCATAAGCAGTGAATAAACGGTGAGCAAAGGAGGAAACCCGTCGCTGAGCTCGACAAGGCGGGAAGTCGGGCGCCCCGTCACAATCTGTCGCGGCTCGCAGGGAAGGCCGTGGACGCAGTTATCGAATCCACCCGCAAGAACTGCATCAGGCCAAGCTGACTTAGCCTGTACCGCTCAACGGGCCTGTTGAACGCGCCTGAGACGCGGCTGAATCTCCACCCAAGTAACGGCGTCGCATGTTGGTGATGTGGGCCTCCGCTTCGCTGATGTCTCGCCGTAACGCTGCGGCGTCTCGATGGGCACCGTACTTCTCCAGCCGACTCATCCGGCTAATCATTTTGTCCCGCGCAACGCATAGGGCCTGGATCAGTGCCTGCGCTTGGGCGGCGTCGCGTTCACCCAACACCGTTTCGTTCCTTTGGGAGTTCTCTCCGTTGACCGCGCAATTGCCGTCACCACGCTGTTGGGGTGGTTACCCGGTTTGCGGGCGAAACTCACCTGGAAAAGCTGTCATCCGGGCAGGCTGGCTGAGTACGCCGCCGTACGGTTCAGGGCGTTGCCGTAGCCGCCGTCTGAACAGTTATCGACCCGCCCTCGCTCTCCTGGGGGCGGGTCGATTCGTTTTGCTGTTTTGGTCGGCGCAATGCAGGGAACAGACGGCTAGCGTCGGCGCTGGGGTCGGTTGCATTTCGGTCCGGCGTTAGGTGCCTCGGCGGTGGCAACCCTGGCCAGTTCAGACAGCAGCTTGCTGGCCCGCTGGGACACCGATTAACTACCCGCCTGCTGTAGGCAGGTCTGCTGTCAGGGCGTCTGTATGCCCACTGTTGCCGGTGTGCTGCCAGGCCGCAGGAGTCGCGGTATCCAACGCCAACCTGGCTTGGCGACAACGTTTCTCGCCTCCAGCGGCGGCGAGGCGGTGCATGTGCGCTGGTCGATTCCGCCATTCAAAGTTTCGTTATCCCGTATCGGGGTATGCACAGCTTGCGATGTTGAAGGTTGTGCTCTTCCCGTCGTTCGCCCAGGACTAGAGCTAACTGGTTCGCAACATCTTTTCCGGTCCTTTTCCGTTGACCGGCAACCTCTTTGGAGTAACCAAATGCGTAAAACCCTTGTAATGGCCTGTACCACAGGAACCCTCCTGTTCGGCGGCGCGGGCATTGCCAACGCTACCGTTCCCAGCCCCCCGATCCCCACATCCACATCCACGACAGTGGCAGCGCCAGACGACAACCACCACCAAGACAGCGATAAGACGGGGCTATGGGGCTTGGCCGGCCTTGTTGGCCTGCTCGGACTCGCCGGACTGAAACGGCGCAATGACCCGTCTGCCGCCGCCGGACCTGGCGCAACCGTTGGTCGCGGCCGCGGGGCTGGGGTCTAGCCACTCTCGTTCGGGACGAGCGGCCCCCGTCAGCAGCCTTACTGGCCTGGCGGGGGCTTCTCCATGCTGCCCGACGCTCGGCAACACGCGCAACCCCAGCGACATGCAGCCGATGAGGATGCTGATGCATAAGGCGTTATTCGGAGAATGCGCGGCGTCGCCTACGCGATGGACGCTGGCGCCACCGATCCCGCAGAACGGCGCACGATCGACAGCGTGTTCGCGCTGTCCTCGGTGCTGACCCCGTTCGCGCTGGGCACCGTGGTCGGCGGAATCGCGTCCCGGCGGGTGCCGGTTGGAAATGCCGCCGGCAGCCCGTTCTCCAGTTGGCTGAACCCGACGTCGGTCTTTCTCGGGATTCTGGCGGTTGCCGCCGCCGCGTTTCTCTCCGCGACATACCTGGCTGCCGACGCGGCTCGGCTGGCTGACTATGACCTGGAGCGTCGGTTCCGGCTGCGGGCCGTGGGCGCCGGGACAGTCACCGGCGCCGTGGCTCTCGCCGGCCTGACAGTGGTGCACGCCGATGCCCCACCGCTCTATCAGGGCTTGGTCCACGGTCCCGGGCTTATCGGGCTGATCTGCTCCGCGCTGGCCGCCTTCACGACGCTGGCGCTGGTCTTGCTGCTGCGCTACGGGCCGGCTCGCTACACCGCGGCGCTGGCCGTGGCCGCCATCATCCTCGGCTGGGCATTAGCCCAGCACCCGGTGTTGCTGCCGGGGTTGACCGTCGCCGCCGCGGCCGCTTCCCGTGACACGCTCATCGCCGTGGTGGTGGCCGTGCTGGCAGGCGCCATACTGCTGTTCCCAGCCCTCGGGCTGTTGTTCCGCCTGTATTTAAGCGGCCGCTTCGATCCCGTACCTTCTGTTGCCCGGCCCGCGCCGGTGGCACCGCCGAGAACCCGCCCCCACCATTCGCGCCTCCTGGGCCGAGTGGCGGCGGCGTGCCTGGTGGCCGGCTTTGGGCTGCTTACCGTGAGTGCGGGCGCTGCGGCACACGCGGTGGGGGTGGCGTGCCTGCTCGGCGCCATCGCGTCGGGCTTTCTTGCGGCCACGCCCGCCTTAATCGCCAATCAGCCTTCGGGACCGCCGTAAAGAGCTTGCGTGGGGCAGCACGACGTGCGTGGGTCTTATCCCGGCGGCGCTACATGGGCACTGGACAAATTTGCAGTCGCGCTGTCACCGGCTGGGCAGGAACTGGGGCACCCTGCTATTCGTTGATCTTGCAGAGAGGTGCAACCAGGCCATCGATATATTCCGGTGGTCTGTGTTCAATAGCGCGGAGGACGAGAAGTGACATGTGTGACTTGCGGAGATGAAATTATCCCCGAACGAGTAGAGCTGGGTTTCAACTACTGCACCAAGCGGCCATGTGTGCGAGAAAATGCTAAAGGCTTGACCGTGGCTGAGATCGGGCAGCACAAGACGAACGCCGAGTACGTAATCCTGAAGGGTGAGCCGGGGGAAAAGGCTTTGCGGGATATGCGAGAGGGCAAGTACCGCCGAGACCCAGTTGTGGTGAAGCGAGAAAGTCTGCGGACACAATTCGAGGTTCCCAAGGCTAGATTTCGGAAGCCGGCGATCAAAAGGTATCCCCACAGCAGAGTGACGTTTGTTCAAGCACTCCAAGACCAGGGCCATGGAGTAGATGAAATTCTTGAAAAGGGCGCCTACATGAACTTGAGTCGCAGTGAGGTAGTGCGATACATGACGGCAACAAGGCGTGGCGGTCCCAGCTGATCGCCGCCCTCAGGCTGCTAACGCCGTAGTCGACGACGCCCCGGCAGTACCCAATTAGATGCCGCTGCGCGACCGAGCTCGACGAATACACAACCGCCCACCGTCGCCCGCCCAATCCAACTGAATACGACGGATTCGAATATGCAGCTTTACCGGTAAATCGCCGCATAATGC
>DASQRI010000388.1:0-11984 GCA_035642975.1 Mycobacterium sp. | reverse complement strand
GCGATCAAAGACGACGTCGACGTCGACGGCGAAGTGACGGCATGCGGCAGCGGCGCGGTGTCGACCGCCGCAGTCCGCGACGCGGAAGTGGTCAGCCGATTGCGTGCCGCGGGCGCGGTGATCATCGGCAAAACCAACGTGCCCGAGTTGATGATCTTCCCGTTCACCGAGTCGCTGACGTTCGGCGCGACCCGCAACCCGTGGAACACCGCTCTCACGCCGGGTGGCAGCAGCGGCGGCAGCGGGGCCGCGGTCGCCGCCGGGCTGGCGCCGCTGGCGTTGGGCTCCGACGGCGGCGGGTCGATCCGCATCCCCTCGGGCTGGTGTGGTCTGTTCGGGATCAAGCCGCAACGCGATCGGGTCCCGCTGGCGCCGCACGACGACGCGTGGTGCGGGCTGAGCGTCAGCGGTCCGATGGCGCGGTCGGTCAGAGACGCGGCGCTTTTCCTGGATGTGACGACGACGATGCCCGGCCCGGACGGCGGATTCGTCGGCGCTGCCGGCAAAGATCCCGGCCGGCTTCGAATTGCGTTGAGCACCAAGGTTCCACCGCCGCTGATGGCCAAGGTCGGCAAGGAACAACGGGCCGCGGTCGATGAGGCCGGCGCGCTGCTGCGCGAGCTTGGCCACGACGTCGTCGTCCGCGACCCCGACTATCCACCGGCAGCCATCTACGCCAATTTCCTGCCGCGCTATTTCCGGGGCATCTACAACGACGTGCACGCGCTGCCGCACCAGGACCGATTGGAGAAGCGGACCCGCAGCATGGCGCGCATCGGGTCGCTGCTCACGGACCGGCGGATGGCAACCGTGCGGGCGGGGGAGTCGGCGGTGGCCGCGCGGATCCAGTCGATCTTCGACGACGTCGACGTCGTCATCACGCCCGGCAACGCCACCGGACCCTCCCGGGTCGGCGCCTACCAGCGCCGCGGCGGCATTTCGAGCCTGCTGTTGGTATCGCAGCGGGTGCCGTTCTTCGAGATCTGGAATCTCACCGGCCAGCCCGCGGCCGCCGTGCCGTGGGGACTGGACCGCGACGGCGTTCCGCTGTCGATTCAGCTGGTCGGCCGCCCGAGCGACGAGGCAACGCTGGTGACGCTGAGCGCGCAGATCGAGGCGACCAGACCGTGGGCGCACCGGCGACCGCCGGTGTCATGACGGCGCGATCACCCGCCAGGCCGTCAACTTCTCATCCGCCGGCATCGCCCGCGCCGGGCTGGAAGACGGCAACAGCTGGTAGCTGACCGGCGCATCGACGTGGACCAGCCGGCCGAACATTCGCTCCGCGGCGCTGCCATTGAAGTACACCCGCTGAATAGAACGGTAGGTGACGAACAGCTGACCAAAGTCGTTGGCCACCAGACTCTTCGGATCGATCTTGGCGTCCATGCTGCCGGCCCGACGGCACTTGTGTAGCACGTCCCACAGCGCCACGCCGTGGGATTGCAGTGCGGCGAGCCGGGTTTCGTAGGGAGCTTGCGCATCGAAGCCGAAGAGTGCACCGGTGATCGGCCAGAACGCATTTCGCGGGTTGCCGTAGTACTGGCGCACTGCCAGCGACTGCACGCTGGGGAACGAGCCCAGGATCAGCAGCCGGGCGTCGTCGTCGACGACGGGCGGAAACCCTGCCAGAAGCGGTGTGGCCATCGATTCACATGATGCCCCGCCGCGTTATACGTTGGCGACGTGGACGACAAGGTCGACCCGGAGGTCGACAAGCTGCTTGACGGTCTGGAAGGCGAGGCGCGCGCCGAGCGCGCCGAGCTGATCGAGTGGCTGCTCGAGCAGGGCGTCACCGTCGACGAGATCCTGAGCTCACCCGTTCCGATGTTGGGGGCGTCCCGGCGGCTGATGGGTAACGACGGCGATTACGTCTCGGCGCGGGAGATCAGCGAGGCGGCCGGTATCGACCTGGAGTTGCTGCAGCGCGTGCAACGCGCCATCGGGCTGGTGCGGGTGGACGATCCCGACGCGGCCGTGCATCTGCGGGCCGACGGGGCCGCCGCCGGACATGCGAAGGGATTCCTCGAGCTCGGCATCCATCCCGACCAGGTGGTGCAGGTCGTTCGCGTTCTCGCCGAAGGACTTTCGCACGCCGCCGAGGTGATGCGGTATACCGCGTTAACAACCATCCTGAAGCCCGGCGCCACTGAACTTGAGACGGCGAAGAGATCTTTGGCTTTGACGAGCCGGATCGCGCCGCTGCTCGGGCCGATGATCGAAGACATGTTGCTCATGCAGCTGCGACACATGATGGAGACCGAAGCCGTCAACGCCAGCGAGCGAGCCGCGGGGGCTCCGCTGCCCGGGGCGCGGCATATCACCGTCGCATTCGCCGACCTGGTCGGCTTCACCCAGCTGGGCGAGGAGGTGCCGCCCGAGGAGCTCGGTCAACTGGCCAATCGGCTGGCCGATCTTGCCCGCGACGTGGCGGCCCCGCCGGTGCGGTTCATCAAGACAATCGGCGACGCGGTGATGTTCGTCTGTACTGAGCCGGGGCCGCTGCTGGACGCGGTGCTCAAGCTCGTCGAGATCACCGACAGCGACAACGACTTTCCCCGGCTGCGGGCGGGCATCGCGTCGGGGTCCGCGGTGAGCCGGGCCGGTGACTGGTTCGGCAGCCCGGTGAACACCGCGAGCCGGGTAACGGCGGCGGCGCGGCCGGGCACGGTGCTGGCCGCCGAGTCGGTGCGCGATGAGCTCGGCGACGAGAGTGGCTTCAGTTGGTCGTTCGCGGGGCCGCGTCACCTCAAAGGCATCAAAGGCGAGGTGAAGCTGTTTCGCGCCCGGCGAGGCGACGGCGTCGACGAGTGACCGCATAGGGCAAGGCCCGGCGGACAGTGGGAGGCGTCCTATTTATCCTGCGCGGCCGGCTTTCACTCCGTCATCCGGCTCTTTGGAATCTGTCTCTTCCGGGCCTTGCTTCGCTCTTAAAGTTACAACTCTGCGCACGTCATATCAACGGTTTTCGGCACGCGAACCCAGTCGGCTGGACCCGCAAGCCGAGCACTCGCGTTCGCCGACGGTGAACACTTCTCCGCTAGCGATGTAATCATGTAATTATGTAACCATGAAACACCAACATGGACATGGGCGGCGCTACGGTCGCCCGGGCGGCTGGCAGCAAGCCGGTCAACCCGATGCCAGCGCCGCCGCGGACTGGTTCGCCGGGCGACTGCCCGACACCTGGTTCGACGGTGACCCGACCGTCGTCGTCGACCGCGAAGAGATCACCGTCATCGGCAAGCTGCCCGATGCGGAGAAGGACGAATCCGAGGCTCACGCGTCGGGTCGCGTCTCGCGTTTTCGCGAGGAGACTCGATCGGAGCGGATGAATATCGCTGACGAGGCGCAGGATCGCTACGGCCGCAAGGTTTCCTGGGGCGTCGAGGTCGGTGGTGAGCGAATCCTGTTCACCCACATCGCTGTTCCGGTCATGACGCGGTTGAAGCAGCCGGAGCGGCAGGTGCTCGACACCTTGGTCGACGCCGGCGTGGCCCGGTCTCGCTCCGATGCGCTGGCCTGGTCGGTCAAGCTGGTCGGTGAGCACACCGAAGAGTGGCTGGCCAAGCTGCGCGACGCGATGACTACGGTCGACGACCTGCGTGCCGAAGGCCCCGAGCTCTAAGCCTGCGTCATCGCGTAGTAGGCGCCGCGGCGGGCCAGCAGCTCGGCGTGGTTGCCCTGCTCGACGATCTTGCCCGCCTCCATCACCAGGATCACATCGGCGTCGCGAATCGTCGAAAGGCGATGAGCGATCAGGAAACTCGTCCGTTCGCGGCGAAGCTCATGGGTGGCTTTGGCGATCAGCAGCTCGGTGCGGGTGTCCACCGAGCTGGTCGCCTCGTCCAGGATCAGCAGCTGCGGCCTGGCCAGGAATGCCCGCGCGATCGTGATCAACTGCTTCTCGCCGGCGCTGATGTTGCTGCCGCCGTCGCTCACCCAGGTCTGATAGCCATCGGGCAGCGTGTGCACGAAGCGGTCCACGTAGGCGGCTTTGGCCGCGTCGATCACCTCGTCGTCGCCGGCGTCGGGGCGTCCGTAGGCGATGTTCTGCGCGATCGTCCCGCTGAACAGCCAGGTGTCCTGCAGCACCATCCCGATGCGGGATCGCAGCGAATGCCGGCTGACCGTCGCGATGTCGACGCCGTCGACCAGGATCCGGCCGCAGTCGACGTCGTAGAAGCGCATCAGCAGATTCACCAGCGTCGTCTTGCCGACGCCGGTCGGTCCGACGATCGCCACCGTGCTGCCCGGCTCGGCGGTGAAGGACAGGTCGTCGATCACCGGCGTACCGGGGTGATAGCCGAAGCTCACATGGTCGAATTCCACTCGCCCGGTGGGACCTTCACCGTTGAGCGACGGCAGCGCCGGTTCCCGGTCCGGCGATTCCTCCGGCTCGTCGAGCAGGTCGAACACCCGCTCCGCGCTGGCCACCCCGGACTGCAGCGTGTTGTACATCGAGGCCACCTGGTTCAGTGGCCCGTTGAACTGCCGGACGTACTGGATGAACGCCTGGATACTGCCGACGGTGATCTGCCCGGTCGCCACCTGCACGCCGCCGACCACGGCCACCGCGACATAGCTGAGGTTGCCGATGAATGTCGTTGCCGGCGAGATCATTCCGGAGATCAGCTGCGCGCCGAAGCTCGCCTGGTACACGTCGTCGTTGAGGCGGCGGAACTCGTCTTCGACGCGGGCGCGCTGGCCGAACATCCTGACCAGGGTGAAACCGCTGTAGCTCTCTTCGATGTGGGCGTTCAGCCGTCCGGTGTTGGTCCACTGGGCGATGAACAGTCGCTGTGAGCGTCGGGCGATCGCGCGCGTCGCCCACACCGACAGTGGCACGGTCAGCAGGGTGAGCCCGGTCAGCAGTGGCGAGATGGTCAGCATCATCAGCAGCACGGTGGCCACCGTCAGGATCGCGGACAGCAGTTGGGTGATCGTCATCGACAGCGACGTCTGCAGGTTGTCGATGTCGTTGGTGACCCGGCTGAGCACCTCGCCGCGTTGGCGGGTGTCGAAGTACGCCAGCGGCAGCCGGTGCAGCTTGTCTTCGACGTCGGACCGCAGCCTCTGCAGCGTCCGGCGCACTGTCACGTTCAGCAGCACGGCCTGCGCCCACACCATCAGCGCGGCAACCAGATACAAGACAGCGGCCAGCGCCAGCGTTCGGGCGACGGCGCTGAAGTCGACACCCTGGCCCGGGACGACGTGCATCCCGGAGAGCAGGTCTGCGAAGGCGTTGTTGCCGTGGGCCCGCGCTGCCGCGACGGCTTGATCCTTGGTGATGCCGGCGGGTAGCCGGCGGCCGATCACACCGTTGAACAGCAGATCGGTGGCGTGGCCGAGGATGCGCGGAACCACGACGCCGACCGCGGTGCCGCACACGCTGAGCACGACCACCGCGACGGCGGTACGCCGTTGCGGCGCCAACTGTTTCACCAGCCGAACCGCCGAGCCTTTGAAATCGCGCGACCGCAAAGCGGGGGGAGTCGCAGGGCGCCGCGTCGTGCTGGTCATCGGGGGCCTCCCACGCCGGCATCCAGCGACTGCGACTCGGCGAATTGGCGATAGGTGAAGCAGTCGGCGAGCAGCGAATCGTGGGTGCCCGCACCGACCACGCGCCCGTCGTCGACGACGATAATCTGGTCGGCGTCGATGATGGTCGAGATACGTTGCGCGACAACGATCACGGTGGCAGCGGCGTCGATCCGCGCCAGCGCGGCGCGGACCTGCGCGTCGGTATGTACGTCGAGTGCGGAGAACGCGTCGTCGAACAGGTAGATCGCGGGCCGGCGGATCACCGCCCGCGCGATCGCCAACCGCTGCCGCTGCCCGCCGGAGAAATTGATGCCGCCCTGAGCGACCCGCATCTGCAGGCCGTCGTCGTGTGCACGCACGAAGTCGTCGGCGGCGGCCACCCGTAACGCATCCCACATCTCGTCGTCGCTGGCGTCAGGCTTGCCGTAGCGCAGGTTTTCCGCGACGGTTCCGGAGAACAGATAGCCGCGCTGCGGCACCAGCCCGATGCTCGACCACAGCTCTTCGATATCTTGGTCGCGCACGTCGACGTCGTCGACGAGGACGGCTCCGGATGTCACGTCGTACAGTCGGCAGATCAATGCCACCAGCGTCGATTTTCCCGAACCGGTGCTGCCGATGATCGCGGTGGTGGTGCCGGGCTGCGCGGTCAGCGAAACATCCTGCAGCACAGCGCGATCCGCTCCGGGGTAGCGGAATGACGCGCCGTCGAGTCGCACGACGCCACGCTTAGCCGGGCGCACCGGACTGGCCGGATTGCTGACCGCCGGGGTCGTCGACAACACCTCGGTGATCCGTTCGGCGCACACCGAGGCCCGCGGCAGGGCCATCACGGTCATCGTCGCCATCACCACCGCCATCAGGATCTGGGCGAAGTACACGAGAAACGCGATCAGGGATCCGACTTGCATCCGACCGCTGTCGATGCGCAAGCCGCCGAACCAGATCAGCGCGACGCTGGAGAAGTTGATGGTCAACGTGGTCACCGGCAGCATCAGCGCCTGCCAATTGCCGGCACTCTGCGCGGTGGTGGACAACGCGAGGTTGGCTTCGCCGAACCGCTGACGCTCGAACGGTTCACGCGCGAAGGCCCGGACCACCCGAACACCGGACAGCTGTTCGCGCATGACCCGGTTGATGTTGTCGATCAGCCGCTGCATGCGGCGGAAGATCGGCAGCGTGTTCGTGATGATCCAGTAGTTGGCCGCGACCAGCACCGGAACGCTGACCAGCAGCAGCCAGGACAGCCCGGCGTCCTGGTGGATGGCCATGAAGATGCCGCCGATGCACATGATCGGCGCGGCGACCAGCACCGTGCAGGCCATCTGCACCAGGAACTGGATCTGGCGGACGTCGTTGGTCGTGCGGGTAAGCAGCGACGGCGCACCGAACCGGGCGGTCTCGTGCTCGGAGAACGTGGTGACTTGATGGAACATCGCCGAGCGCAGATCGCGGCCCAACCCCATCCCGGTGCGGGAGCCAAAGTAGACCGCGCCGACCGAACACAGCACCTGCAGTCCGGTGACTCCGAACATCAGCATCCCGAGTCGGACGATGGTCGCGGTGTCACCCTGGGCGATGCCGTCGTCGATGATCGTGGCGTTCACCGTCGGCAGGTACAGCGAGGCCAGCGAGCTGACCAATTGCAGCGTCATCACCGCCGCGACCAGCCACCGATACGGCCGGACGAACCGCCGCAGCAGGGCCAGAAGCATGGGGTAACTGTAGGCGTCGAGGCATGGTCCTGAGGCACGCACCGGCAGTCACATCCGCCTCATCGGCACCGCCAGATTGGGGATGTTTGTCGGTTCAAAAACGATGCGTATGTGATATCAGTGCGGCGCTTGCAGAACGCGACAAACAGCAGAAGAACTTTGCGACGAGAAATCACAGGTCACCGCGTGTGAAATGGTTGCGCCAAGGTGCTGCCGCTACAGTTCATCCTGTGATCACCAGAAGGTGCGGCTAGCGGTGCGGCGTTACGTGGCGGCGCTGGCCCTGGCGGCAGCGACCTTGGCTCCGATAGCGGCCGGGTGCTCGAATTCGGGCTCGAATCAATCCCAGTCGCCCGGGTCGTCTGCGCCGGCATCGGGGCAGGGAAAGCACGGCCCGTTGTTCCCGGAGTGCGGTGGTATCAGCGACGAGACGGTGGCCAAGCTGACGCAGATCAATGGTCTGGTGAACACCGCCAAGAACTCCGTGGGCTGCCAGTGGCTGGCCGGCGGCGGCATCCTGGGCCCGCATTTCTCGTTCTCCTGGTATCGCGGGAGCCCGATCGGGCGGGAACGCAAGACCGAGGAGTTGTCGCGGTCCAGCGTGGAGGACATCAACATCAGCGGCCACGGCGGCTTCATCGCCGTCGGCAACGATCCTCAGTTGGGTGACTCGCTGTGCGAGGTGGGAATCCAGTTCTCCGACGATTTCTTCGAATGGTCGGTGAACTTCAGCCAGAAGCCGTTCCCCGATGCCTGCAACATCGCCAAAGAACTGGCGCGTCAATCGATTGCGAACTCGAAGTGAGCGGCACTGTGCGTCGTCGGGTCCTGGTTGGTGTGGCCGTCACGGCCACCGCGCTATCGGTATTGACCGGCTGCACGAAGTCGGTGGGCGGCACCGCGGAAAAAGCGGGCGCGGGCGACGACGTGCCGCGCAACAACAACTCCGAGCAGCAGTACCCCAACCTGCAAAAGGAATGTGAGGTACTGACCACCGACGTGTTGGCCAAGACGGTGGGCGCCGATCCGCAGGACATTCAGAGCACGTTCGTCGGCGCGATCTGCCGCTGGCAGGCGGCCAACCCCGGCGGTCTGATCGACATCACCCGGTTCTGGTTCGAGCAGGGCAGCCTGGACAACGAGCGCAAGGTCGCCGAGTACCTGAAGTATCAGATCGAGAACCGGACGATCGCCGGTGTGACGTCGATCGTGATGCGGCCCAACGATCCCAACGGCTCGTGCGGTGTCGCCAGCGACGCCGCGGGGGTGGTCGGGTGGTGGGTGAACCCCCAGGTGCCCGGCATCGACGCCTGCGCGCAGGCCGTCAAGCTCATGGAGCTGACGCTCTCCACGAACTCCTAGCGGTACCGCCGGCGCCAGCTGTTCGCACGCTGAGTAGGTTGCGGTGATGTCGTCTGCTCGGGCCAAGGACACGCTGCGCCGCTACCTCGACGATGCCCGTCAGGCGATGCTGTGGAAGCTCGACGGTCTGTCCGAATATGACGTACGGCGACCGTTGACCGCGCACGGCACGAACTAAGCGGGGGGAGCGACGCACGTGCCGCGTCGGCGAGCGTTGTGTTTGAAGCGAACGCCTGAGCCGCTGCTTCGGCTGGACGCCGAGGTCGTCGCACTAGGCCGTCGCAGGTCTTGATCGCTGGATGGGTTAGCGCCCTAATCCCGGGTACCAACTCGACGGTCTCACCGGTGATACACTCAAGTCATGGAATCGGTGACTGTGCGCGACCTCCGCAACCACGGAGGAGAAGTCTTGGACAGGGTGGAGCGCGGTGAGCGCGTGGTCATCACACGCGACGGGCGCCCGGTTGCCGAGTTGCGTCCACTGCCACGGCGCAGCGCCCGAACTGCCGAACTCATCGAGCGCAGGAAGCCATTGCCACCTGTCGACGACGTCGCGCTGCGGCGTGATATCGACGCCGTTCTCGACCCATCGCTGTGACGCCTGCCGCAGCCTCCAGGGGCATGCTCGACACATCGACCGTGATCCTGCTTGGACGGATCACGGACCCTGCAACCCTGCCTGACGAATCGGTCATCAGCGCTATCACGTTGGCGGAGTTATCTGTTGGCCCTCACGTTGCCCAGAGAGAGGATGAGCGCGCCGCCCGCCAGGCACATCTGCAGCAGGCAGAGTCGGATTTCGACGTGCTGCCCTTCGACGCAGACTCCGCCCGCGCATTCGGCGCCGTCGCTGCATCACTGCGCGCGTCCGGCCGCACGCCTGCAGCGCGTGCCTACGACGCCTTGATCGCCGCCAGTGCCATTGCGAACAGGCTGCCGCTGTACAGCTGCAATCCCGCAGATTTCGACGGGATCGCGCAGTTGGACCTGCGCACCGTCCCGCACCCCGACCACGCCGAGACGTAGGCAACGCTCGCTCGAGACGTCCGGTGACTCGTTGCGTGCAGTCATTACGTATGACGCCCGAATACTCTCAGCAGCAGCAGATCTCGGGATCTCGACCGCATCGCCGCGCAAGTGCACTATCAGGCGTTTACGTCGCACATCGGCGCGAATGGCTCCGGCAGTTGCCTTTTGATCTTGACCCCGACTCGGCGGGCCCAGACCCTGTACTTTCCCAGAACCTAGGGCTTATCTTCGGCCACCGTGCTGAGGGTCGGACCGACGCAGTGAACCGTCTCCATCGTTCCTCGACCAAGTCAGTTACCGTCCAGAAGCTGCCGCGTCGCCGCTGCGACCAGCGCGTATATCGGCTCACGGTGAGCTATGCAGTTACGTCAATCAAAGCGATTGAGGGCGTTACTTTTTAACACCCAAAGCGCTACCACCCCCGAGATGCGGACGATACCATCGTCGAATGTCTGAGACACCTTCCACTAAGCCTTCCGCCGGCGCACATTCCGCCGACCCTACGACCGAGGTTGGTGCCGCTGAGCGGTCGCCCGAGCCCGTTACCACCGCCCCTGCTCCGGCCCCACCTGCGTCGAGCACGTCGAAGTGGCTCACTATCGCGGCGTTGGCGCTTGCGGTGCTCGCTATCGCTGGTGCCGCAGTTGGATGGTTTTACCCGCACAAGAGCGCGACGGCCGCGCCCACCTACAGCGACCAGCAGACCAAAGACGCGAAAAAGATATCGTGCGAGACGTTCGTGCTCGTGGATCGGGCCGTGGTCAGGAACTCTCGCCTGAAGAACCCGGAAAACGGCGGGCCGATCGGCGCGCTCTCGGTGGCGACCAGTGCACGCCTGGCGTTCTACGGCGGCGGCTCGTTCCTCAAAGACCGCGTGAGCCAACAACCTGCGACCCCACCGGACCTGACAAAGGCGCTCAACACCATCGGCGGAACGCTGCAGGAGCTTTCCATCGGCTATCTGGCCGGCGCGCCCGAATTCGCGCAGGATCAGTTGCGGCAGAACCTCGACGCGGGCATCAAGACCGTCGCCGACATCTGCAAGAAGTGACCCAGGCCGACAGATAGGCCGTCTTAGCGCGGCACGTGAAAGACCTCCAGCTCGGCAGAACCGAGCTGGAGGTCTTTCCAGCTGCCGGCGAGGTGCAGCATCGCCATCGCCGAGGTCGGAAACTTCGCCGAAATTCCTTCGGCGGCAGCGCTGTTGGCGGTATCGGCACTGGCGAGGCCCAACGTTAGCTGGCTCATCGTCGGCTCGTGTCCGACAACCAGCAGGACCGCGACGTCATCACCAACGCCGTTGATTTCGTCGATCACGATTCCCGGGGTGGCGTCGTAGAGCAGGTCGACGTAGCGGATCGGTGCGTCGATTTTGGTGCGCGCCAACGTTTCACGGGTGCGGGTCGCCGTCGAGCACAGCACCGCGTCGATCGTCGGCAGGTTCGCCCGTAACCAGTCACCGGCCAACCCGGCTTCGCGCTGCCCGCGGGGGGCTAGTGGCCGGTCGTGGTCGGCCACCCCGTCGGGGTAGGCCGACTTGGCGTGCCGCAGCAGCACCAGGGTGTGGTCGTGGTCGCTCACCCGGTCCACGCTACGGCAGCACGGCTTACTACCAGCCGATGCCCGGTCCCGCCCGGCCCGGTTGGGTTCGGCCGATCCGGCTGCAAGCCGACCCCGCGGGCTTAGGCATCGAACAGCCTCCGAGCAGCGGCTTCACCACGGTGGACTCTGGGCAGTTGTCGCTCGAAGGCGGGCACAACGACGGCTGTCACCCCGCGGGACTGATGTGGCCAGTGCGACTCCCGTATGCCCGTGAGGCGACCCGCGCCGGTCGACTGCCGATGAACGTCAGACCTGCCGATCGAGGTCCCCGGACTTGTCGGCGCCGGGTCCTACACTCGCGGTGCCCGGTCGCAGACCGATCGGGCGTGAAGCAGAAGGGACGGGGCCGCAATGCGATTCGTGCACAGCGCCGACTGGCAACTCGGCATGACCCGTCGGTGGCTTGGGAGCGAGGCGCAGCCCCGGTACTCGGCGGCCCGTCGTGACGTCATTGCCGGGCTCGGCGCACTGACCGCCGACGTCGGCGCGGAGTTCATCGTGGTGGCCGGCGATGTCTTCGAAGACAATCAGCTGGCGCCGCAGGTGATCAGCCAGTCGCTAGAAGCCATGCGTAGCATTGGGATTCCGGTGTACCTGCTGCCCGGCAACCACGACCCGCTCGATGCGTCGTCGGTGTACACCAGTGCGCTGTTCGCCGCCGAGTGCCCGGCCAACGTGACGGTGCTCGATCGCCCCGGGGTGCACGAGGTCCGGCCCGGCCTGCAGATCGTC
>DASQRI010000387.1:0-6414 GCA_035642975.1 Mycobacterium sp. | reverse complement strand
CCGCCGCGAGGGACGCCCGTCCACTGACGCGATCCTGACCTGCCGGCTCATCGATCGCCCGCTGCGCCCCTCGTTTGTCAACGGGCTGCGCAACGAGATCCAGGTTGTGGTGACGATCATGAGCCTGGATCCCAACGACCTTTACGACGTGGTGGCCATCAACGCCGCGTCGGCGTCCACGCAGCTGGCCGGCCTGCCGTTCTCCGGCCCCGTCGGGGGCGTTCGGGTGGCGCTGATCGACGGCACCTGGGTGGCTTTCCCCACCGTCGAGCAGCTCGAACGGGCCGTGTTCGACATGGTGGTGGCCGGCCGGATCGTCGGCACCGACGAGGCGGGCAAGCCTGACGTCGCGATCATGATGGTCGAAGCCGAGGCCACCGAGAACGTCATCGAGCTCGTCGAGGGCGGTGCCCAATCGCCCACGGAAACCGTTGTGGCGCAGGGCCTTGAGGCGGCCAAGCCGTTCATCGCGGCGCTGTGTACCGCGCAGCAGGAGCTGGCCGACGCCGCGGCGAAGCCCACCGGTGATTACCCGGTGTTCCCCGACTACGGCGACGACGTGTACTACTCGGTGTCCTCGCTGGCCACCGAGCAGCTGTCGGCCGCCCTGACCATCGGCGGCAAGGCCGAGCGCGATCAGCGCACCGACGAGCTCAAGGCCGAGGTGCTCGAGCGGCTCGCCGACACCTACGAGGGTCGCGAAAAGGAAATCGGCGCCGCGTTCCGCTCGCTGACCAAGAAGCTGGTCCGGCAGCGCATCCTCACCGACCACTTCCGCATCGACGGCCGCGGCATCACCGACATCCGCGCGTTGTCGGCTGAGGTCGCCGTCGTCCCGCGCGCGCACGGCAGCGCGTTGTTCGAGCGCGGCGAAACCCAGATCCTGGGTGTCACCACGCTCGACATGGTCAAGATGGCCCAGCAGATCGACTCCCTCGGCCCCGAGACCAGCAAGCGGTACATGCACCACTACAACTTCCCGCCGTTCTCCACCGGCGAAACCGGCCGGGTCGGCTCGCCCAAGCGGCGCGAGATCGGGCACGGCGCGCTCGCCGAGCGGGCCCTGGTCCCCGTGCTGCCGAGCGTCGAGGAGTTCCCGTACGCGATCCGTCAGGTCTCGGAAGCTTTGAGCTCCAATGGTTCCACCTCGATGGGTTCGGTGTGTGCCTCGACTCTGTCGCTGCTGAACGCCGGTGTGCCGCTCAAGGCACCGGTCGCGGGTATCGCGATGGGCCTGGTGTCCGACGACGTGGAAGTGGACGGTGGCGGTACCGAGCGGCGTTTCGTCACCCTGACCGACATCCTGGGTGCCGAGGACGCGTTCGGCGACATGGACTTCAAGTGCGCCGGGACCAAGGACTTCGTCACGGCACTGCAGCTGGACACCAAGCTCGACGGGATCCCCTCGCAGGTGCTCGCGGCGGCGCTGTCCCAGGCCAAGGATGCGCGTATGACGATTCTCGAGGTGATGGCCGAGGCCATCGACGCACCCGACGAGATGAGTCCGTATGCGCCGCGGGTCACCACGATCAAGGTGCCGATCGACAAGATCGGCGAGGTCATCGGGCCCAAGGGCAAGATCATCAACGCGATCACCGAGGAGACCGGCGCGCAGATCTCCATCGAGGACGACGGCACCGTGTTCGTCGGCGCCACCGACGGCCTGTCGGCGCAGGCCGCGATCGACAAGATCAACGCGATCGCCAACCCGCAGCTGCCCAAGACCGGCGAGCGCTTCCTCGGGACGGTGGTCAAGACCACCGACTTCGGCGCGTTCGTGTCGCTGCTGCCCGGCCGTGACGGATTGGTGCACATCTCCAAACTCGGCAGGGGCAAGCGCATCGCGAAGGTCGAGGACGTGGTGAACGTCGGCGACAAGCTCCGGGTGGAAATCGCGGATATCGACAAGCGGGGCAAGATCTCCCTGGTGCTCGTCGCCGAAGAAGCCGGAGAATCCGGTGGCGGTGAAGCGGCAACCACCGCTCCGGAGACCGTGGCAGCCGATGCCGCGACGGCCAGCAGTTAGCGCGGGGACGCGGCCGCTGCGTCGCGGCCGGCGCAGCGCCGAGCCGTCCGCCGCGTTCCGCCGCACCAGCCTGCCCGGCGGGTTGCGGGTGGTCACCGAATACCTTCCGGCGGTGCACTCCGCCTCGGTTGGGGTGTGGGTGGGCGTGGGATCGCGCGACGAGGGTGCCACCGTGGCCGGCGCCGCGCACTTCCTGGAGCATCTGCTGTTCAAGTCCACCCCGACCCGCACCGCCGTCGACATCGCGCAGGCGGTGGATGCGGTCGGTGGTGAGCTGAACGCGTTCACCGGCAAGGAGCACACCTGCTATTACGCGCATGTGCTCGACAGCGATCTGGAGCTGGCCGTCGACTTGGTTGCCGATGTGGTGCTCAACGGGCGCTGCGCCACCAACGATGTCGAGCTGGAACGCGACGTCGTCCTCGAGGAGATCGCGATGCGCGACGACGACCCCGAGGACGCGCTGGGCGACATGTTCCTGGGAGCGCTGTTCGGTGACCACCCCGTGGGTCGTCCGGTGATAGGCAGTGTGCAATCGGTGTCAGCGATGACACGGGCCCAACTGCATTCGTTTCACGCGCGGCGCTACACGCCCGAGCGGATGGTCGTCGCGGTGGCCGGCAACATCCACCACGACGACGTGGTGGCGCTGGTGCGCGAGCATTTCGGGCCGCGGTTGATCCGGGGCCAGCACGCGGTGGCCCCGCGCAAGGGCGCCGGCAAGATCACCGGTCGCCCGCGGTTGACGGTGGCCGCCCGGGACGCCGAGCAGACCCACGTGTGTCTCGGGGTACGGACGCCGGGCCGGCACTGGAAGCATCGCTGGGCGCTCGCGGTACTGAACACCGCGCTCGGCGGCGGCCTGAGTTCCCGCTTGTTCCAACAGGTTCGGGAATCCCGCGGGCTGGCGTACTCGGTCTACTCGTCGTTGGACATGTTCTCCGACACTGGCGCGTTGTCGGTGTACGCCGCGTGCTTGCCCGAGCGCTTCGCCGAAGTGGCGCGGGTCACCACCGATGTGCTCGAGGCCGTGGCACGCGACGGGATCACCGAGGCGGAGTGCCGGATCGCCAAGGGCTCGCTGCGCGGCGGGCTGGTGCTAGGCCTGGAGGACTCGAGTTCGCGGATGAACCGCATCGGGCGGAGCGAACTGAACTACGCTGAGCACCGAAGTATCGACCGGACGCTGCAGGAGCTCGATGAGGTCACCGTGGACGAGGTGAATGCGACGGCACGCCACCTGCTCGGCAAGCCGTATGGCGCGGCCGTTCTCGGCCCGCGTCAGTCGAAAAGATCTCTGCCGCAACAACTTCGAGCTATAGCAGGGTAGTGCCATGGTACTGGGGTTCTGGGATCTCGACGTACCGATCGTGGGCGCGCCGATGTCGGGCGGTCCCGGTACACCCGCCCTGGCGGCGGCGGTGTCCAACGCGGGCGGCCTCGGCTTTCTGGCCAGCGGCTATGTGAGCGCGGATCGCCTGGCCGCCGACTTCGCGGCGGCACGCGCAGCGACCACCGGCCCGCTCGGCATCAACCTTTTCGTACCGCAACCCAGCGTCGCCGACTTCTACCAACTGGACTACTACGCGGACGTGCTCGATGAGCTTGCTGAGCACTACGGCGTCGAGATCGGCTACCCCCGGTTCGGTGACGACGACGGCTGGCAGCAAAAGCTCGAGGCGGTGGCCGACCTCAAGCCCGAGATGGTGTCGTTCACCTTTGGCGCCCCGTCGCCGGATGTGCTGCGATGGTTCGGCGCACTGGGGATGCTGCTCTTCGTAACGGTGACATCGACTTACGAGGCCGGGGTGGCGCTTGCCGTAGGCGCCGACGGCCTGGTCGTCCAGGGCCCCAATGCCGGTGGGCATCGCGGCACGTTCGCGCCGGACATGACGCCCGGAACCGAGTCGCTGATAAGCCTGCTGGACCGCATCGGCAGCGCCCATGAAGTTCCGCTGATCGCGGCCGGCGGCCTGGGCACCACCGACGACGTCGCCGCTGTCCTGCGCAGGGGAGCGGTGGCCGCGCAGATCGGCACCGGGCTGCTGCTGGCCGACGAGGCCGGCACCAACGCCGCGCACCGCTCGGCGCTGGGGCATCCGCAATTCGACACCACCGTTGTCACGCGGGCATTTTCGGGCCGTTATGCGCGCGGGCTGGCCAACGACTTCACCCGGATGTTCGACGATGTGGCACCGCTGGGCTATCCCGAGGTCAACCAAATGACCTCGCCGATCCGCAAGGCCGCGGTCGATTTGGAAGACGCGCACGGCACCAACCTCTGGGCGGGAACGGCGTACCGGGAGGCCCGCGGCGGGCCCGCGGAGGAGATCGTCAAGACGCTCGGCCACGTCTGAGGGGCTACACCTCGGGTGTGCGGTGCGCCCACGGTTTGGCGGCTTCCAGTTGGCTGGCCACCCGGAGCAAAACGTCTTCGCGCCCGTACGCGGCCACCAATTGGATACCGACCGGCAGGCCGGTTTCGGTCCATTCGACCGGCACATTGATCGCGGGCTGGCCGCTCATGTTGAACGGCGGCGTGAAGGGAATGAACTGAAACGCGCGCTCCACGGCATCCAGCGGCTGATCGGGGTCGTTGGCGATAGTGCCAAGCGGCAGTGGAAGTTCGGCGACCGTCGGGGTGAGCAGCAGGTCCCAGCCCTCGGTCCACCAGGCCTGCAGTGCGCGACGGAAATGGGTGGCGGCCGAGAAGGCAAGCGCATAGTCGACGGCGGTGAAATGCGCGGCGACCTCGGCCTGCACACGATTCATCGGTTCGAATTCGTCGTCGGCGAGCGGTCGTCCGAGCTGTTCTTCGAACCGTCGAAGCCCGACTCCCACGTTCGTGCTCCACAGGGTAGCGAAATGCAACCGCAAGGTGGTGTCCTCGAGCGCAGCGGGCCATGCCGGTTCGACGGCGTGGCCGAGCGATTCGAGCAACGAGGCGACCGACCCGACCGCGGCGGCGCATTCGGGTGCCACGGCTCCGCCTTGTGGGCGGTGGTCGAGCAGGCCGATGCGGAGCCGGCCCGGTTCGGCACCGACTTCGTCGACGTAGCGGCGCGCCGGAGCGGGCGCGATCACCGTGTCGCCGATGCCGGGCCCGCGAACAGCGTCGAGCAGTGTTGCGGTGTCGCGCACCGTGCGGCTCAGGCAGAGTTCAACCGACAGCGCGGTTTCGTCGCGGATCGGACCGAGCGAGATCCTGCCCTGGCTGGGCTTCAGGCCGACCAGCCCACAGCACGAGGCGGGAATGCGAATGGAGCCGCCGCCGTCGCTGGCGTGCGCGAACGGGACCATGCCGCTGGCGACCGCGGCCGCCGAGCCGCCGCTCGACCCGCCCGGCGATCGGCTTGTGTCCCATGGGTTATGGGTGGCACCCCAGGCTAGCGGTTCGGTGGTCGGCACGCTGCCGAGCTCGGGGCTGTTGGTCCGGCCGGCGATCACCAAACCGTTACTGCGGAAGCGGCTCACCAGCGTGGTGTCGGCCGGCGAGATCGCCTTCTCGTTCTTGAGCGCGCGGTTGCCGTTGGTGATGCGCTGACCGGCGTAGCCGGCGAACAGATCCTTGATCAGGAACGGCACGCCGCGGAACGGCCCGTCGGGCAGATCGGCGCCGGCGGTGTCGCGGGCATGATCGAACCATCGGATTACCACCGCGTTGAGGACGGAATCGATGCGTTCGATCCGCTCGAACGCTGCTTCGAGCAACTCGAGCGGCGTGACCTCACGCTTGGCCACCAAGGCGGCCTGGTCGACCGCATCCATCCAGCGGGTGTCGTCGGCGAGTGAACTCACGCGGTCTGTCTAGCACGAATCCACCCCGTTTGATGGCCCTGCTCCTCCTCGGCCCGTACCGGCCCGCATCGTCGCAGGGCGCGTCAGGTCAAGATCAGCGCCGGATCGGTGTACGGCAGCGCCAGGTCGGCGGCCACCCGCTGGCACAGCAGCGCGCCGTCGTGCGTCGAAAGCCCCTTGGCAAGCGCGGGATTGGACCGGCAGGTCTGTTGCCAGCCGCGGTCGGCGAGTTCGATCACGTACGGCATGGTGGCGTTCGTCAACGCGAACGTCGACGTTTTGGGCACCGACGCGGGCATGTTGGCCACGCAGTAAAACAGCGTGTCGTGCACGGCGAACGTCGGGTCGTCGTGGGTGGTCGGGTGCGAGTCCTCGAAGCAGCCACCCTGGTCGATGGCGATGTCCACCAACACCGCGCCCGGCTTCATGTGCGCCACAAGGGAGTTCGACACCAAGGTGGGCGCCTTGGCGCCCGGCAACAGCACCGCGCCGATCACCAGGTCAGCATGTTTGACGGCGTCCTCGAGCTCCAAAGCGGTCGAGTAGCGCGTCTGCACATGGCCGCCGAACATAGTGTCGAGCTCGCGCAT
>DASQRI010000386.1:0-2863 GCA_035642975.1 Mycobacterium sp. | reverse complement strand
AGCTGGTGGCGATCGCAGGGCGTCGTGGCGTGGAGGTGTTCACCACCTTCTGCGAGTCGCACACCAGCCAGGTCCCCTTCCATGCCGTCGCACGGCTGCTGCGCGCGGCCGCCGGGGTCGAGGGTCTTGCCGGGCAGACCGCTCGCGATCGAATCCGCGACCGCGTTCCCGACACAGACCCCGAGGACTTGCTGCTGCTCCATGACCTACTGGGCATCGCCGACCCGAATGCTCCGTTACCGGCAATCGATCCCGATGCCCGTCGGCGACGGTTGACGGCGCTGCTGAATGCCGATTCCTTGGCTCGGGAAACGCCCGCGGTCTATGTCATTGAAGACGCGCACTGGATCGATGAGGTCAGCGACTCGATGCTGGCCGATTTCGTCACGGTGCTCCCGCAGACGCCGTCGCTGGTGCTGGTCACCTACCGCCCCGAATACCGGGGCACGTTGAGCCGGGTGGCCGGTGCTCAGACCATCGCCCTTGCGCCGCTGAGTGATTCGGAATCTGCAGCACTGGTTTCAGAGCTACTCGGATCAGACCCTTCGATCGGCGGGATGGTCACCATGATCGCCGAGAAGGCCGCCGGCAACCCGTTTTTCGCCGAGGAGATCGTGCGCGACCTAGCCGAGCGCGGCGTCCTACGGGGCAACCGCAGCGCCTATGCATCGACCGCCGATGCTGCCGAGATCAGTGTGCCAGCGACCTTGCAGGCGACCATCGCCGCCCGCATCGACCGGCTTGAGCCGGCGGCCAAGCGCACCTTGAGCGCAGCCGCTGTCATCGGTTCGCGGTTCAGCCGGGGCCTCCTGGAAACCCTGGGCATTGATCCTGTCCTTGGGGACTTGGTGAGCGGCGAGTTCATCGATCAGATCACATTTACCCGACAATCCGAGTATGTGTTCCACCATCCACTGGTCCGCGCCGTGGCCTACGAATCACAGCTCAAATCGGACCGCGCCGAGCTGCACCGGCGCATTGCGGCCGCAATCGAATCACGAGATCCGGCAGCGGCGGATGAAAATGCGGCTTTGATCGCCGAACATCTGCAGGCCGCCGGTGATCTGCACGCCGCCTACGGCTGGCACATGCGCGCCGCAACCTGGGCGACCAACCGTGACATCGCCGCGGCGCGACTGAGTTGGGAACGCGCCCAAAATATCGCCGACGCCTTACCCGCCGAGGAATCAAACCGAGCAGCCATGCGCATTGCCCCGCGCACCATGTTGTGCGGGACCGCCTGGCGAGTCGATGTGAATGTTGCTGGCGAGCGCGTTGATGAATTGCGGGATTTGTGCTCCACCGCTGGTGACAAGCCGTCACTGGCCATCGCAATGGCGGGGCTCGTGATGGATCACGCGTTTCAGGCCCGGATCCGCGAGGCGTCGCAGCTGGCATCGGAAGCCTGGGCCCTCGCCGAGTCGCTCGGCGATCCGTCCCTAACGGTGGGACTGTCCTTCCCCCTGATCTACGCCAAGATTCAGAACGCCAAGTGGTCTGATGTGCAGCGGTGGTCACAGGCAGTCATCGACCTGGCCAACGGTGATCCGTCGAAGGGCGACTTCATCGTCGGGTCTCCGCTAGCACTCGCCTTTACGTCGCGGGCTATTGCGCGGTATTTTCTGGGTCTTCCGGGATGGCGCGACGACCTGCGGCACGGCCTGGCCATGGCCCGCAGCGCCGATCCCTTGTCGTACGCCACCGGCGTCACCTACGTCTACTTCCCGGGAATACCCTGTGGCGTGTTGAGGCCCGACGATTCCGCGGTGCGCGAGGTCGAGGATGCCCTACGGATTGCCGAACGATCCGGTGATGATTTCGCGTTGTCGATCGCCCGGGTGACGCTGGGCGTTGCGCTGGTGCACCGGCAAATTGCTCCCGAGTGTGACCGCGGACAAAGGCTCCTGGCCGAGGTCAGCGAAGAGTTCGTCCGTAGGGAATCCTTGCTGTGCGATTTACCGATCGTCGACGTCTACTTGGCACGTGAGAGGGCTCGGCGTGGAGATCGCAATAACGCCATACCGGTCATGCGCGCCGCCGCCGACGAGCTGGTCCGCCGGGGACAGCTGCTGGGGTGGGGCATTCCAGCGACGGGTGTTCTGGTGGAGACACTGCTTGATCGCGGTACTGGCGCTGACGTGGCCGAAGCCGAGGCCGCGATCGAACGGTTGGCACGCCTGCCCGCGGACGGCTTCGCGCTGCGCGACATCTGGCTACTGCGCCTGCGCGCACTCCTGGCCCAAGCCCATGGTGACGAGACCGCCTACCGCGACTATCGGGATCGCTACCGCGACATGGCGAGAACGCTTGGCTTCGAGGCGCATATCGCGTGGGCCGAGGCGATGCCATGACGGCGACCGGCGTGGTCTGCGGTCCATGCGGCATGGAGAGCAACGCAATTCTGTAGGGGAACGCGCCACTCACCCGCAGAAGGGGTCAGGGCCTGTCTCGACAGACTATGCGGCGTGCTGGTCAGCGCTGGCCAGCGGCTTGCTTGCTGAGTGCAAGCAGGCTTGCTTGGCTAGACGGGGATTTAGGCAAACAGTTCCGGGTGCGAGCCGACGTACTGCTCGACGCTCTGAGCTGGTTGACCGGTGACGTGTTCGACGGCATGGGTGGAGCGGTCGTAGCGATTCTCGCGGTGCAGACGCACCATTGTTGCGAGGTGCTGCTGAATGAGGTCGGACAGGCCCGAGTTCCGCAAGTAATGGTGCACCCAGTTGTCGTAGGGGATGTCTTCAGCGGTGATCGGACGGCCCAGCGCGCGCGAGTACTGCTCGGCCAGACCCTTGATGTCAAGCACATGCGGACCGGTCAGGCCGTAGACCTGCCCTGCCTTCGGCGGGGCAAGCAGGAGGGTAGC